>CACZPV010000211.1 GCA_902783065.1 uncultured Ruminococcus sp. | reverse complement strand
TGTTAACTTAAGAAAGACGATTAGTCTGTATAATGTGTAATAGCAATAACCTCACATTTATTTTCATAACCGTCTGTCGGCATTTCCCAGACAGAATTACCATTCTCATCCTCGCTGAGTTTACTGAACCCGAATCTTCCGTAAAGGTCTTTTACCATCTTGTTTTTTGCGGTGGGATAATAATACCCCCTGATCGTTTCAATTCCTTGATCCCGGCAGCACTCAACCAGTCGATCAAGCATAGCAAATTCCATATCTCTTTTCAAAACACAGCAGCTCATTATCCACAGATCCATCTCAAGCACCTTGCCGTTTTTATGACCTATCACTACGCTGACAATACCGTTATCACCGAATTTATCAACAAGCTTTCCGTACAGACGTATGTAATCGCTGCTGGCAAATACTTTCTCCATTTCAGTAGGCGTATATCGTTTAGTTGTAACATTGAACTGATTGCTCTTATTTGTAAGCTGAGTGATCCTTTGCATATAAACAGGTACAAAGTCATCTATTACCGCTGTCATTTTCAGGCTTCTGAGATATTCATTATAATCTCCGAAAGACGCCTGCTGTGCAGCTCTTTCTATATTGGCTTTATACATCTCATTGCGTTTAAGATCGTCTGTACTGAAATTTGTCACTTCAAAATATCCGTTACGATCCAATACATTAATGTAATGCTCCACCTCATCCATTTCCGGAACAGCACAGCCGCTTAGCTGCTGTCGGACAATTTCTCTTTCAGCCGGATTATCGTCTGCAAACACTATTGCATCGGGCAGGATATTCAGCTCGTTTGCTGTTTCGATAAGATTTCTGTCTTTATTCTCCCAGTTTGCCTTTATTACAATAAAATCCTCCGGTTTTAAAGCTCCTTCGGGATGTTTCAGTCCGGCAACTGCATTTTCATAATCGTTTTTGGAACATACTGTCAGAATCACACCAAGAGACTTAAGGGATTTGACATAGCTCTGAAACTCGTAATATGATTGTGAAACGCCTGTTTCCTGACCAATCTGCAATCCTTCCACACCGTCATCACCTACTACTCCGCCCCAAAGGGTATTATCAAGGTCAAGTGCCAGTACCTTTTTGTTTTTGCCGAAAACAGATTTTATGATATGTGAAAGATTAAAGGCGAACTCCGGAATTGCTTCAAAGCACATTGCGTATTTATACATATTCCAGTAGAACGGATCACTCCATTCTTTCAGTCCGTAAGAAGCCGAAAGAAAATTGATGTCATGTATATAAAAGCCCTCAGTCTTTTCAGAATAATCATAGAATTTCTGGTTAAGCCTTGTGACAAAATTTGAACGTCCCCTATAATCACTGCAATCCTTATTTCCCATTAACCGATAATACGGCATTTCAAAATTATTCTGAATTATGGGACAATGAAATGTATTGCTGATATTTTTCCACATCTGTTCGAATTTTGTATATTCGGATTCCAGAAGCCGTGCAGCGTCCTCTTTGCTGTCGGCTGTTACCGGATATTGTGTAATATTACGGTTAGTCGTATGAATAAAAACGATATCAGGCTCAAAATTCAGCAATTCTTCACCCGGAAACATTGCATCCTGCCAATACTGTGCATATTCTGACTGATAGAACTCCGGTTCGATTCCCTGATCCAGCAAAAACAACTCCAGATTATCAACAATTGCATTGGTGGTTGAACCGCCGAATACTGCTATTTTCTTTTTCAGACGGCTGCTGCCGTCAGACAGCAGCGCTCTTTTAATGGATTTTCTTTTCTTGATAATATATTCACTATCAAAGGGATATTGTAATTCCTTCAACCTAATACCTCCCGAAATATGGCAGTGTAACGCTGCATCGTAACAAACTGGCTTACAGAACCGCCGAATTTACTGCACACGAAGCTTTTCAAGCTTATCGCCGCTGTCAACTGCGGAGAAAGATACCATTGCAAATAACAGATCCGTTATCTCCTGCTTTTTTGCATACTGCACAAGATTTGTCTTAAAATAGCGCAAATCAACAACATTTATTTCTTCAAACGAGCCGAATAAGTATCCCGGCAGCGCATTACCGTAACTATCCTTGACAATCAGCAGCTTTCTGCCGTTTTTGACATTGGTTCTGATATGAACTACCTGTTCATCGCCGCCCATAAAGGTGAGATATGCGTTATACTGAGGATCACCAACATCATTGAAGAAATCCCACGAACCATATTCTTTCAGTGCAGGGCTGTAATATGTTGTAGTACATTCGTCATTATCAGCAGGAACATAATAACGGAAAGTTTCCGTATCTTTAGTCAGATTAGCGTCCTTTGCCCATACAACAAGAGTTCCTGAGAAATTCTTTATTTCCCTTTGCTCATATGTTGAGATATCCCTGAAATCAACTCCGGCATTTTTTGCAAATTCCCTTGCCGCATAATACGCACCCAGAGGTGTCCAGTGATGGTCTGTCCTCAGATAAATTTCTTCGTTCTTATGTGCTTCCAATGCTGAAAGTGCATCAACAAATACTATCCCGTCATTCAGCCTTGAGGTGATATCCTGAATGGTTTCACGCTGATCAACGCTGTAACCGGAATAAGCTTCCGGCAGATAAAACTGGCTTGCTTTTGGTACGATCATGGAATAGATCTTAACCTTATCATCAAGATCCTTACGGTAATTATTGAGTGCGTCTACATAATCATTTCCGCTGCCGCCGCCGAACAACTCAAGTCCCCTGTAATGTCCGTCATGCTTTACAACGATTATTCCATTAGAGGCTTCTTTATATTCATCAGGCTGATTCTTCTGATTATTTTCATTATTGCTTGGATTATTATTTGTCTGACTGTCTTTACGTTCCGTTTCAGTATCGGATGTTCCGGCTTTTGCGTCAGTCTTATTGCCGTTATTTTCATCAGATACCGTATCTTTCTTTTTTGCACCGTCCTTATCTGCTGCCCCGGTCTTTTTCTTTTCATTCACCACATTAACCGGAGTACCGATAATTCTGACTTCCTCATCTGTATGCAAACCAAAAAGAAATCTGATGTCATAGCCTGCTGTTTTCAGTTCATCACGCATAGGCACTGTGTCATCATAATACTCTGTAATGCCTGTTGTATATTTTCCTGCCAGATAATCCTCTATCGAAAACACAGGAAATTCCGCAAGATTTCTTTTTTCCAGATTGGATTTTTCCTCTCTCGGCATAATAACAAGCAGCGCTGCTGCTGTAAAGAATACCGGTATCATTATCATCAGTGAAAAGACAGAAAAACCATGTTCCACATTTCTTCTTTTCATATAGTTAAAACTTCTTTTGGAAGTTTTTTTCTTTTTGTTTTTTTCTTCCATA
>CACZPV010000210.1 GCA_902783065.1 uncultured Ruminococcus sp. | reverse complement strand
GAATCACTTCCTGCGATTGATAATGCTGTTTTCATATACATTCTCCTTTCTTAAAAACGCATTGGTCGATTGTAAAAGTCTGTAATTTCTTTATACATGCGGTTTTTGCAACATATGTTATATTATTTCTCCGCTGTATTTCGTTATTATCTTCGCTTAAAGCATTGAAATTTAACTTTTGACTTTCAGAGCGGGTTTATTGCCCTTTTAAAATCGGCTGAAAAACGCATTATTTTTATATAGCGATATAAAGTGGTGTCCCCGATTTACCGCTTTTTTATCAATACCTGAATCCGTGGACCCCGATGTGGCGGATTCAGTAACGGATGAAGGCTGTCGGACGTGCCCTCAGAGTGAATAATATGAACCTTTGTCTGCTGCCAATTCAACTATTCTGCATTTTTCACCGAACAGGTCACATATTTCCGGATTTTCAGCTTCAACATCCCTGAATCCGACAGATTTGTAGCAATGATAAGCACTTTCATTATTCTCAAAAACACCTATAGTTACCCTGTCTGCTCCGGCAATTGTAAATGCATAACGCAGTGCAAGGCTTATCATTTTTTTGCCCACTCCACAGCCCCGTTTTTTATCGTCTACAATTACGAACCCTATACGCAGTGTATGTACATCTCCGTTTGTATACCTTAAAATGAAATGACCGACTATTCCATCATCATCACAGGCTGTCATAGGATAGAAATTGTCATCTTCAATACAGTCACCGTTGCAGTCACAATACTTATAATTCATATCGTTTTCGGTAATCGGAAAATGATCATACCTGTCAGATGTCCATAATCTGAATGTAATTTCGTCCCTGCACCATGAAAGAATTGTTCCGGCATCTGATTTTTTATATGGTCTGAGATACATCCAGAATCACCCCAATCTTTTTCTTCAGCTTCTCAGCAGCAGCCTTTACATCATCTTCCGCAAAAACAGCAGATACAACCGCTGCTCCTGATACACCGCTGTTTTTTATTATTTCAATATTATCATAGTTCAGTCCCCCGATCGCCACAACGGGAATATTGACAGCTGATGTAATCTCCTGTAAAGTTTTTATTGACATCGGAACTGCACTGCTTTTGGTCGGCGATGGAAATAATGCTCCGCATCCAAGATAATCTGCTCCATTTGCCTGTGCTTTTTTTGCCTGTTCAAGTGTTTTGGCTGTAGCACCTATGATAAAACCGCTGCCGGCAATCTTTCTTATTTCAGCAACATTCATATCGTCTGCGCCCACATGAACACCGTCTGCTCCGCTGTCAATCGCTGCACGTACATTGTCGTTGACGATCAGAGGAACATTGTATTTCTGACAGATTTTCTTTAGCTTTCCTGCCTTTTCAGTAAGCTGCTCTGTTGTCAGGTGCTTTTCACGAAGCTGCAAAACTGTAACCCCGCCTCTGAGGGCATTTTCAACTTCTTCATAAAAATCCCTGTCCCCGATACATTCACTATCTGTAATAGCGTACAACAAAAGTTTGTCTTTATTCACAAGAATAAGTCACCTCCCTAAGAGCAGAAATCAGCCGTGCCGGATCTTTGCTTTTCATAAAACTGCTCATCATACAGATTCCATCTGCTCCGGAACCTATTACTTTTTCTGCATTTTCTGTCGAAATTCCTCCGATAGCAAAAACAGGAATATTAACACTGCTTTTTATTTCACGTAAAAAATCGAGTCCTCTGCCCGGCATGCCTGCCTTGCAGTCAGTTTCAAAAATATGTCCGGCTGCAATACAGGATGCACCAAGCTTTTCTGCTTCTTCTGCTTCATTCCTGCTATGGCATGATGTGCCGATGCTTTCAAAACAGCATTTTATTTCATCTGTCATGGTTCTGAGGACTGGCAGCGGCAGATGAATATTTTTTGCTACGAGCATTGCGGCTGCCTCAACAAAATTATGAAGTGTACAGGATACCTCATATTTATCACAAATTTCCATAACCTGCTTTGCAAGTACAGTATATTCTGCCTCACTCAGGTCCTTTTCACGCAGCACAATTCTGTCAGGACGGGCAGCAGCGATTTTTTCAATCTGTCCGAGGAACGAGCCTTTACATAGTTTTCTGTTAGTAATACAAATGATTTCAGACATAAAGATAATCATTCAGGACAGGCTGTAGTCCCTCACCTGACATATCCTGATACATCTTGTCAAAGCTTCTGCTGTCACTGATTTCAAACTGCTCGTCACCCTCAGCACCATCCGACTCCTTTCCGCTGTATTTGCTTTCATGATCTCCGATTCCGGTAGAAACGCCTGCTGATACTTTTGTGGCAGCAATTTTAACTATACCGTTGCGGAAGCTTTCGCTTTCTCTTGACGATACGGTAATCCCCACGAAAGGCATGAAAATACGGTAGGCACAAATCACCTGACAAAGCTGTGTTTCATGCACATCCAGCGGATTGATCTTATCGTTATTTATAATGGGTCTCAAACGCGGACATGACAGCGACATCTCTGCATGAGGATATTTCCTCTGCAAATAATAGACATGAAGTGCGCTTGCCAGTGCATCCCTGCGAAAATCAGACAACCCCAGCAATGCCGAAAAGCCTGCACCCCTCATTCCACCCATAAGTGCTCTTTCCTGAGAATCGAATCTGTATGGCCACACACGCTTATGCCCCATCAGATGCAGAGTTTCATATTTTTCTGTATCATAGGTTTCCTGAAACACCGTAACATAATCTGCACCACATTCATGCAGATACCGGTATTCATCCGTATTGACAGGATAAATCTCCAGACCCACCATACGAAAATATTTTCTGGCAAGCTTACAGGCTTCGCCGATATATTCCACGCTGCTTTTTGCCCTGCTTTCTCCTGTAAGAATTAGAATTTCTTCCATACCCGAATCGGCAATAACTTTCATTTCATGGTCAATCTGTTCCATATTCAGCTTCATACGCCTGATATCGTTATAGCAGTTAAATCCGCAATAAACGCAGTAGTTCCCACAGTAATTTGCTATGTAAAGCGGTGTGAAAAGATAAACTGTGTTACCGAAATGCTTTCCCGTTTCTGCTCTTGCACGCTGTGCCATCTGTTCAAGATATGGTTCAGCAGCAGGTGACAGCAATGCTTTGAAATCCTCTATACTGCACGTTTCATGCTCCAGAGCAGCAATAACATCTCGGGCTGTATACTGACTGTAATCGTATTCTTTCACCCGTGACATAACCTTTTCACAGATATCAGACTGTATAATTTCCATACCATCCATGTATTTCATATGATCGGTACGTGAGGAAGGATCATTCTCAAGTCTGTGTTTCTTTTCAAGAGCAGCTTCAGAAAGATTTTCACTGTCTACAAAAAAACTGTTTTCCATACTGTTCCCCCTCAGTTATGCAAAAATCCCGTCAGCGGATCGGATGCAGAGGCTCCCCGGGTCAATACTCTGCCGGGTTTAGCAAGATAAGCTTTTCTGCCTGCCTCTACAGCTGCCTTAAACGCAGCTGCCATCAGCGGCAGATCACCTGCCGTTGCCAGTGCGGTATTTGCCATAATTGCAGCAGCACCCATTTCCATGGCTTCACAAGCCTGTGATGGTCTGCCGATTCCTGCATCCACGATTATAGGCAGATCAATCTCATCTATCAATATCTGAATAAATTCCTTTGCTGCAAGTCCCTTATTGGAACCTATAGGAGATGCAAGAGGCATTACCGCAGATGCACCTGCATTAACAAGTTCTCTTGCAGCATAAAGATCAGGATACATATACGGAAGAACCACAAAACCATCTTTTGCAAGAATTTCTGTTGCTTTCACTGTTTCAGCATTATCCGGCAGCAGATATTTGGAATCCCTCATAATCTCAACCTTGACAAAATCACCGCATCCGAGTTCACGTGCGAGCCTTGCAATACGCACTGCTTCTTCTGCATTTCTTGCGCCTGATGTATTAGGCAGCAGAGTTACACCTTCCGGAATATAATCAAGAATGTTTTCGTGGTCTTTTGTATTTGCTCTGCGTACCGCAAGTGTAATAATTTCTGCACCTGCATATTTAACAGCTGCCTCGATCAGGGAAAGAGAATATTTTCCTGAACCAAGAATAAATCTTGAAGAAAACTCCTTTCCCCCTAAAATCAGTTTATCATCATTTTGCATAGTCATCACTCTCTCCTTATTATTTCATGCAGTCAGCAAGCCACTCTCTGTAACCGCCCTCAAGGTCAGCTACCTGATAGCCGTTATCAGAAAGCAGTTCTGCAATTTCTGCGCTGTAATCTCCAATCTGACAAAACAGGACAATACGTTTTTCTTTCGGTAAATCATACAGCTTTCCGATTTCATCTGAAGGAATATTGACAGCGCCGCCGATAGTTCCAAAAGAAAATAGCGTTTTATCACGCAAATCCACCAGAACATCGTTTTCTGACTTCTTATAGTCTGTAATATGAATTTTCTGAATCATTCATCATCACCACCGATCGTACAGGATGTTATTACATAATCCTCCCTATGATCATAAAGATCCCGGATAAGCGGTGAAATGCCGCAAACAGCACATTCCGGATCAGAATTAGGCATAGAATGTACACGTACCTTCATTGACAGTCCGTCAAATGAAAATATTTTTCCACAGAGAAGTTCACCTTTTCCAAGAATATACTTAACTGCTTCAAGTGCCTGAATACTTCCAAGCACACCGGCTGCCGCACCAATCACCCCAACATCCTTACAAGTTACAGCATCATGCGGTACATCTCCCATCAGACAGCGCAGACAGGGTCCTTTTCCGGGGACATAGGTCATAGCCTGTCCTTCAAAACGAACAACGCCGGCATGAGAATACGGTTTTTCAGACAGTACGCAGGCATCATTTATCAGAAATTTTGTTTCAAATCTGTCGGTACAGTCAAGAATAAAGTCATAGCCGGAAATTATATTCATTATATTGTCCGGTGTCAGCAATTCGCTGCAGCATATTACAGAAACATCCGGATTAATTGCCGAAACTGTAAGCTTTGCCGAATTTGTTTTAGTTTCACCGATTCTGTCTGTCATATGAATGATCTGTCTTTGAAGATTGGAAATATCAACCTTATCAAAATCAGCAATGCCTATCGTTCCGATACCTGCCGCAGCAAGGTACATTATAGCCGGCGAGCCTAAACCTCCTGCACCGATCACAAGTACTTTTGCTGAAAGAAGCTTTTTCTGTCCGCGGACACCAATCTCTTTTAATGCAAAATGTCTTACATAACGTTTTGCCTGTTCTTCCTTCAGTATCATGTCAGCCGCCTCCTACAAAGCCGACAATCTCAACTATATCACCGTCATGCAGAACAGTTGATCCATACTTTGATTTTGGTATGATATCACCATTTATTTCCACAGCAATGCGGGAACGGCTGTAATCGGTTTCTGCAATATACTGATCTACTGTTTTTCCGGCAGTATCAGTTTCAGTGCCATTGATTTTTACCATTAAAACTCCTCCTGATCAAATATTGTCTGTCAGATGTATGTTATAATTTCTTTATTATAACAATAAAACGAGAAGTCGCCCTTTGGAAACTTCTCGTATAAGACAAATCTATTCCCTACGTTGGCATTATCCAAATCAGGTTAAAGGTCGAAGGTCACACCTTCCTCTCAGCCTGTTTACAAGCTCCCTGTTGTGCCTTTTATTTTACCATAAACACATTCTTCTGTCAAGACTGTATACACCGCGTATGTAATATTATATCATATTTTGTTATAATACTGGAGCTATATTAAGATGAAAAAAGAAATTAACATAATTCTCGGTGAACGTATTAAGAAATCAAGGAAACAAAAAGGCTACACAAGAGAAACTTTTGCCGAGATGCTATCTGTAAGTACTCGTTTTCTTGCAGCTATTGAAAGCGGCGAGGCAGGAGTTTCTATATCTACACTTAAAAACATTGCAATACAGCTTGATACTTCTACAGATTATCTTCTGGGTTTATTCAGCGAACCTGATGATGAATTTTTTAAGCAGTCTGCCGTCAAGAAAATTTACAGCATGGATAAAAAATATCTTATTATCGTTAATAAAATACTCGACAATATTGACGACATAATAAATGCATAAAACAGCGTGAACGAAACAAATCGGTCACGCTGTTTTTCTTATTGAGGTGTTTTTTATACTAATGTCAGATATACAGGGCAAAAAATTCAAACGGAAAATTTCGCAGAGCAAGGCAGAGAATGCCGATCGTCTGACATAAATCAAGGACGATAACGAAGTTATGCGGAATTTAACACCAAAGATATTAAAGTATTCTATCGAATAGACAGTGTAAAATAAAGTGTGTAAGTAAGATTGAAAGATCAAGCTTGCACACTTTGATTTTTTTGTAGAGTGTGAT
>CACZPV010000209.1 GCA_902783065.1 uncultured Ruminococcus sp. | reverse complement strand
TATCATACTGTCTTTGATTTGCAGTGTTAAGCTTATTGATAGGATCCGAGCAGTCTACGCCAAGGTCTGTCTGAATGGTGGTCAGCATTGTTATTATACGGTTATTTACGGAAATTACCCGATCACTGACAGAAGTCATATTTCTGAGTTTGACAGCAGCGGCGGATGTATTGGTTTCAGCCTGTGCAAAGGCTGAATCTGCCTGTTCTGACAATTCATCCGCAAAGTTTTGGGTAGATTCAATAATTCCCTCAATGGATGAACTAATCTGCAGGGCAGCATTTTGTGTGTTTTTTATAGATCCTTTGATTTCCGTTGTAAATATTCCTGCATCAGTTAGCTTTTGCTGAACGGCTGGAAGCATTTCCCGATTGGATTTAACCAGACCGTCAATAGTATTCAGCGTTGACACAAAAACATCAACTGTTGATTTAAAGCTGTCAATATCATTTTTGGTATTATCCAAAGCAGATTTGATATTGTCAGCAGTCGAATCTTTATTTTTTCCGAGAGTATCTGTTGTAAGGTTAAGTGTAGTTGCGATAACCTGAGTTACAGTACTGACATAAGTGGAATTAACGTTTTCTTCGATAGTTTCAATACCCTTGTCAGTGATTTTGGGAGCAATGGCATTTTTCTTTTCATTTATATAATACTGAAGCTTTGCCTGTTCAAACTTTCCTGTTGTAAGTGAAAACAAACATTCGCTGAAATTTTCGGGAATGATTACGGCAGCATAGTATGTACCGTTTTCAACACCGTCCTTGGCATCCTGTTCACTGACAAATGTCCATCCCATTTTATCGTTTTCCTTAAGTTTTTTCACAATTCTATCCCCGGCATTAATAGACAGCGCACTGTAGGAATATCCCTTGTCCAGTGAACATACCGCAAAGGACAGTCCATTGGTACTGGAATACGGATCCCAGTTAGCAGCAATATTGAACCATGCATACAGTGCTGGCAGAATCGAAATACCGATAATAACAATAAACACAATCAGATTACGTGCTATGCTTTTTAAGTCATTTTTGAATATAATCAGAATATTTTTCATGTTTGAACCTCCGTGTGGTCATTTTTATCTTGCTGTGCCGGATCCGAAACAGCCGGAGGAATAGGAGGGGGGCTTTCAGGTTCGATTTCGTCCTCATCTATACCGTAGTAGTCAAATTCATCTGCAATACCCAGAAATTCCTTGAACGTATGATACTGGTATTCTGCTCTGATCATAACAGTAACACAATAAAAAATCGATGCAACCCAGATACAAAGAAATTCGATTTTCAAGTCAAGACTGAAAATCAATGCAAGAAACACAATTCCGGATATTATAATAAACATTGCACCATATTTCCGGTAATTGGTTCTTTTGGCTTTTGCTCTGTTGTATTCACTAAGAACTGCAAGATAGGTAAGATGCTCCTGTTCGCTTTGAGAAAGAGGAGGGATTGCAGTATTTTTACTGTCATATTCCCGGTGAAGTGCCTCAACGGTTTCCTTTTCATGCCGGGTTGTATTATCTTTATATTTGGAAGCTTGCTCAGGCATATAGAGTTCAGTTTTTTTCTTTTTTTCCGACATAGCTTGACCTCCTTTTTGGTATATTTTCTGAATAAATAGTACCGGGTATCAGAAAAAATAACGTCACTGAATATATATTATAAAATTCTTTGTTTGATGTGTCAAATAAATAGAAGCCTATTTTAGACAAACTTATCAATCTGAGGAACGATTTTGTGTAAATTGACAAAAAATCTTATACAATTAATAGAATTTTATTAACTCATACTTCCCGCTTGTAATTGCCTTGTTAACAAAATGTTTTTTCTATAATGTGTTTTTATACAGCGGATAGTAATAGGAAAACACTGAATAAATAGCATTTTAAAATTCTAACGAACCCAGAAGTGGTTCTTCGTGGAGCTTCGTCCCACACTCCAAACAACGATTAATGAATTAATCAGCGTTTCCTTAGTATAAGAGATGCCGGGTTATTGTGCAAATGGGATATCCGGACAAAAAAACAGCGTGGAAACATTCGCCATTGTCGGAATACTTCCACGCTGTTTTCAGTTTGATGCACTCTCATCGAGATAATTTTCGTAATAATTAAACTCATCAATTTTTTCGTTGTTGGTCATGCCGTTGGAAATGAAGCCCAGGTAATCGGCGGTACTGTCGAAATTTTCAGGAGCAATTGAAAAATCGGCATTTTCGGGATAGAGTTTATTTTGTTCATTGTTTTTCATTTTCATCACCAATTATATTATGCCGCTGAATACTCTGATTATACCGTCTTTCGGTTTTTTGAAGTAATTGTAAAATTATAGTTGGCAGCGGTGCATAAAATCTGTGGCGAACAAAATAATACCCACAGCCATTTAGACTTAAACATTTTCATCAGTCGTCTGGCGGCATGCCGCCGCGGTCGATTTAATATCCACAACCACTTAGACTAAAACAATTTTATCAGTCGTCTACTATTGTAGATTCATTATAAGTTGAGATATCAAAGTTCAAAGTTTAGGTCAAGCCGTTTTAAAGGCTTGCAGGGTCCAAGGGGCGCGGGTGTCCGGTGAACACCTCGCCGAAGGCAGAAGCGCCGACCGAGCCGGC
>CACZPV010000208.1 GCA_902783065.1 uncultured Ruminococcus sp. | reverse complement strand
CAGTACCAGAGCAGTAAGATTTGCGATGAATTCATTTGTGCCGGTTGTCGGCAGTGTTCTCAGTGAAACAGTCAGTACATTCAGCGGCAGTCTTTCTATGCTGAAAAGCGGAACAGGTATATTTGTTATTATAGCATCTGCTTGTATATTTCTGCCTGTTCTGATAGAATGTTTGTTCTGGCGGATACTGCTGTATTTGTCGGGAGCTGTTTCGCAAATGCTTGGACTTGAATCAATAAGGTCCGTATTGCAGGCATTGGAAACGGTTATTTCATTATTGATGGCAGTGCTGCTTACGATCATCATGATTTTTATTATTTCTACCGTAATTGTATTGATAACAGGCAGGCAGTAAAGAATTGAATGTTTTATTGTCCTGTAAGAGGGAAGGAACCGCTATGCAGAATGTATATTCATGGGCAGCAGTTGTCTGTATATGCTCGGTCATTGCCTGCCTGACTGAAATCGTTGGTTCAGATACAAAGTTTGATAAAACGATACAATTTGTTCTGGGATGTTTTGTTTTGTGTGCAGTCATAAAGCCTGTCGGTGATCTGGCAGCAGAAATTAATTTTGGAGATATCCGGGAGTATTCCTGCTATGAGGAACAGGATGATATGGAACGGATGCGTCAGGAACTGATTGATGCTAGGGTGACACAACTGGCACAAACAAAGCTGTCGGAAAATAATATCGTTGTCAGCAGCGTACAGGCATCTGTGTCATATGATGAAGAAGGACAGGCAAAAAGCATAAACTGTACCGTTACTGTTTCGGAGCAGCAGAAAATAGCAGTTCCTGAGATTAATCGAATCATAAGCGAAAATTTTGGAACTGAACCAAAAATCATAACATTCGGAAGCGGATAATCATATTCTGAAAGATACAGCATAATATATAATACACAATAAGGAAAAACTTAATTTAAATTGTATAAAGTCGGGGTCACTGCTATGAAACAAAATAATATGAAAAAAAGCGAAAACAAAAAAACAGCTTCACCATTTGACAGGCTGCTGAATAATGACAGATTTCTTAGCATTATAGTGATGATCGGAATTTTAGGTATTGCTTTGATTTTTATATCCTCATACCTTGCTCCAAAATCAGTAGATGATTCAGAGGATGATTATTCCGACGAACCTTTACAAACCACAGCAGCAGAACAGTACAGGGCAGAAATTACCGAGGAACTCGGCAATATGCTCGCCAGTATGGATGGGGTGGGGCGAACAAAGGTAATGGTGACCCTTAGCGGCACGGTCAGAGAACTGTATGCTGCTGATACCGATATTAATGATAAGCAGTCTTCTAAAAAAAATAATGAAAACGAAAATGCAGATCAGCAAAATACTGAAAAGAAAAAATATACAATTATCCGAAGTCGGGACGGTTCTGAAAAAGCATTATCCATCGGTCAGCTGGTTCCGGAAATCAAGGGAGTACTGGTAATATGTGACGGGGGAGATGATGAGGAAGTTCAGAATAATATAATTGAAGCTGTATCTGCCGCACTGGATATATCAAAGTCGCATATCTGTGTTTCCAGATTAGGCGGATCATCCACTTAAAATCGGGAGGTAATGATGATTATGACATTTGGTAAAAGACAACTGGTGATAGCATCGCTTGTAGTTGCATTAGGAGCAGCTGTATATCTGAACTGGCAGTTTTCTGATTCGGAAAATATTATAGCCGCTGAAAACGAATCGTCATCTGCAAAACAGCTTGGTCAGACAACCTATGTCAATACGGAATTAAGTGCATCTGAAGTAAGTAAAACAGAAACCTCTGCTGCATCAGAAAAACAGACAAAGGAAACCTCGGGACAGACAAGTCAGACAGCTAAAAAAGTAAATGCCGAGGTTGACAACGGTCACTTTGCTGCTGAACGAAGCAAAAGAGAAAAAAGCAATGAAAAATCCATTGAATCCCTTACGGATGTAATTGAAGCAGCCTCTACAGATGAATCAGCTAAAAAAGAAGCTGTAAAAACCGCCGAAAAATTATCTACGTATATTAAAGCACAGACTGATATTGAAAATGAGATCAAAACCAGAGGTTTTGAAGATGTTCTTGTAATTATTAATAATGAAAACTGCATTGTAAGTGTTTATGGCGGAAAGCTTGACGAGGCATCAGCAATTTCTATTAAAGATATTGTTAACAGACAAACAGGAATTAATTTTGATAAGATTACGGTTTCTCAGGCGGAAAAATAATTATATTATGGAAACGCTGATTAATTAACCGGCATTTGGGGTTAAGTGACATCCTGAGCGCTTAAGCACTCAGATAGCAGAAACTCATGCAGATTTACGGAACGAAGCTCCCGCAAAGCCGCTTAATGCTTATTTCAAATTTTAAAAAGCAATTATTCAGTGTTTCCTAATACTTAAGTACCTGATAAATAATAGACAGCCTTTGCGGTCTGTTTCCCTCGATACTTCGTTGTCGTCTTGCGAAAATATCAGTAAATTCAAGTCTTATTTCTATCAGGAATCAGTGCTGATTGTCAGAAAGAGGGATACAAGATAGTATCCCCCTTTTGATAAAATCAAAATATTAAGGTATATTTCAATAATGTTACTATTGAAATATGTAAGTTTTTACCAATCGATTATTTTTTTATTGAGTAAAAACAATAAAATTTGCTACAAAATTGTCAAATAATAATTTGCTATTTTGTTATAAGTGCTGAAATTTGAATTATTATTCTATTTCAATAAAATAAACTTTAATAAAAACTTGCAATAAAAGTTAAAAGATTGTAATATAAATAAGAACTTCAATAAAAAAATTACGGAGGTTATTATTTTGAAAAAACCTAAGAGAATACTATCAGTGCTGCTGTGCGCTCTCGCAATATCACCTGTTTGTTCAATGGGCTTGACAAATAATAATACCAATGCAGTTAATATTGCAGATCTTAATGCATCGTCTGTTTTTGTAAAACAGCAGCAGAGCAATACGTGTACACTTGCAGCTAATGTCATGCTTCTTCGCAGAGCTGCTTTGCTCAGAGATGACAGCGACTGGCAGCAGATTACTGAAAGTGCGTGCCGATCAGTTTTATGGTCAGGCGGTATGCGGTTAAATTATACTTATAAAGGAATCAGCGTTAAATGTGAAAGAATTTACGGAAATTCTACAGAAAAGCTTAAAAGCCTTCTGAGCGAACATCCGGAAGGTATTGTTGCATATGATTATAATTATCCCCATGCAATTCTTCTGACGGATTATACTAACGGAAAATTTTATTGTTCAGATCCGGCAAGATGCATCGGTGCAGGAAGAATCGAAGCTTCATCTTCACTGATTAACACGGCTGGAATAGAGGCATATTGGTATGTTGCAACCAGACTTCCGTCTGTCAGCAACATGAAAAATACATCAAGACTCAGCAAAAGAGATATCCAGATCGGTGATAAGGTTTCTGTACTCGGAAGTGCTGAGGGTAATGAAGGCAAATGTGTTTATACCTATCAGTATAAAGAGTCCGGACAGACGGCATGGACAACAATAGGAAATGCAGCAACTTCCAATACATCTGTTGACTTTGTACCTAAGAATACCGGTAATTATGATATCAAAGTAACTGTTGAGGATTCTACAGGAAGCCGGAGTGAAAAATCATTGAATCTGTCAGTGTATGAATCTGTCAGAAACAAAAGCAGAATTAATTCATATGTAGTAAACTATGGTGATGATTTGACGGTAAATCTTTCTGCATCCGGCGGATCGGGCAAATATCAGTATGAAATTAATGCAAGTAAGCCCAGCAGCAGTTCGTGGGTCAGACTTAAGGGATATTCGTCTGGTTCTGTTTTTACCTATCATCCATGGGAGGCTGGATTTTATAAGCTGATCATAAATGCAAAGGATACATTAACCGGAAAAGTTTCATCTGATATATATATGTTCAGGGTAGCAGCTTCCAAGCTTGAGAACCAGACAAAAACAAACAAAAGAACAATATCATTCGGAAACGATCTGACGTTTTCGCTTGCTTCTGCAGGCGGTGCCGGCGGAATTTGCTATGATATAAAAGCGCTGAAACCAAGTACCTCAGAATGGGTAGTACTTAAAAATAATCATACGTCTTCCACGTATACTTATCATCCGTGGGAAGAGGGTACATATCAGTTCAAAGTCACTGCAAAGGATAACAGCGGTAATACATCAGTAAAAACATTCTCGCTGCATGTCAATATTGATAAGCTCGTGAATTATACACAGTTAGTATCAAACGAGGTAGCTTACGGTGACGATCTTATAATTAAGACAGCATCAACTGGTGGAACCGGTTCTTATAAATATGATTTCAGTATTGTAAAGCCAGGCGGAAAAGAATGGGTGAATATCAGAAAATATAT
>CACZPV010000207.1 GCA_902783065.1 uncultured Ruminococcus sp. | reverse complement strand
TTCTTAATAAAGTAATTATCGTGATATTGACGGTATCCATGATTGTGCCTTTTGCAGTGGGATGTACTAATACTGTAGAAAAAGCAGATGATACATCAAAAAACAAAGAAGTAAGCAATTTGAATACAGATGAATCGGATGATCCGGAAAGTTCTCAATCAGAAATCAAGCCAGAAGAATATCACTTCGAGGAATACTCTGCTTCGATTGAAGAAAAGCAAAATAATGAATATAAATATTGGTTACATAAACGTGATGATTACTTTAAACGTGAAGCTTTTGTAGAAATAATAGAATATCTGGGATCGTCAACCGAAGTAAAGGTTCCTTCGGCAATTGATGGTGTACCGGTCAGAAAAATAGGTAACGGCAAAGAATCTCATAAGAGCGCGTTTCCCAAAAATATAAAATCTGTTAATTTGCCTGATACAGTTTATGTCATAGGAGATTATGCATTTTACGATACGGAGATTGAAACGATAAATATTCCGGAAACAGCTTATAAAATTGAGGATTACGCTTTTTGTAACTGTTTTGGTATAAAAAATTTAAAGCTTCCGTCTGCAATTAGTTTTATGGGTGTGCATGCACTTGAAAGAACATGTATCACCGAGGTTGTACTTACAGAATTGACAGAAAAAATACCCGATTATTGTTTTTACGGCTGTGAAAATCTGAAAAAAGTTGTTATAGGGGATAAAATCGAAAAAATTGGAGAACATGCTTTTGGAAAAAATAAAGCTCTCACTCAGATCGATATTCCTGATACTATCAAATTTATCAGTGAAGGTGCTTTTGAGAATTGCTCATTGGGAAGTCTGAAATTGCCTGAAAATATCAAATTAGGAGAAAAAGCCTTCTCTGGCAATTTATTCACTGAATTGACTATACCAAAAGGAGTGGAAGCTTACTCAAATAAAACGAAACCGGATGGGTATGAAGAGGGTCAATTCAGCGAATGTAAGAATTTAAAAAAGGTAACTGTAAATTCTGAATCCGTTTACCATGAAATGTTTTACCAATGCGAAAATCTTACCGAAGTATACTTGTCAGATAATGTAAAAAAGATCTTTAGCTGGGCATTTTCAGGTTATTATTTACAAAGTAACAGAGAAGGAAAAGATGTAAAGATACATATTCCGCAAAGTGTACAGGAGATAGAGGAATTTGATAAGGGCGGACTTTCATATTATTATGTTATATATGGAAAAAAGGGCAGCGAAGCGGAAGCCTTTGCAAACAAATATAATATAAAATTTGTAGAAGAATAAGTTTTATCGCAACTCATAACATTAATCTGAAATAACAAAAAACAGCTGCACCCACGGTTTGTGAGTGCAGCATTTTATTTTCCCAGAACAACAGCTGGTTCTGATAGAGCAGCTCATTGATTTCCTGCAGGTTCATATGATGCAGGATTCCGAAAAGGATAACGCTGTCCCTTTTATCTTTGGAATACAGTGGAGCGGCCTTGATTTTAAGCAGCAAAATGCGTGTTTGTTCGCTGCTTGCCTTCATTCCGATACACATTCGCAGCAGAATATCTCTCGTGGGATTACGTTTTCCGCTGAGTATCTGATATCCGTTAGTCCTTTCAAGATTCGATCCTTTTACTGCCTGTGCTTTTGAAATCCTGTTTTCTTTCAGAATTATCTCAAATGTTTCAGGCAGTGTAAGCTTGTGAAAACTGGCGGTGTTTTCTTTGAGATACTGAGATATGGGAATATTGCTTTTCAGTATCTTATTTAATTCATCAGTAGATTTCCTTTTCATTTATATCTTCCTTTATGTTAAATATTATGGTAAAATTATATCACAAAATATTTCAGAAAAGAAGATGCAGAATGGATAATCGTGAAAAATACGGATTGTGGCAATTTGAACCGGTTTATCAGTACAACAATAATACTGTACTGATCCGGAATAATATAAGCGGGCAGTTTATGGTCAAAAAAACAATGCCGGAAAGTGAATATGAGGTTCACAAAACGCTTTGTAATATCAATCATAAAAATATCAATACGTGTTCACGATGCGGTATCGGACAGCGGAGTCTGTACTGTAATCGAGCAGTTTGTGTCCGGTGCCACACTGGAAATATTTTGCGAAAGAACACATCCGGATGACGATATTATTATCGATATCATGCTCCAGATATGCAGTGGGCTGTCTGTCCTTCATCAGAACAATATTGTCCACAGGGATATCACGCCGACAAATATCATGATTGATGATTACGGTACCGTAAAAATCATAGAATTTCACATTAAGGGTCCGGCGGCTCGCCGGTGGGGATTGACATTACTTTTGTTATGTTATACAATGGATATTAAAGGTTTTAGTTGGAAGTAGGGTGAAAATGTTTGCGTCACCGTGTTGCTGCCGGCTTTTGAAAAATAAAATCAGACAGGAGAATTAATGATGATTACTTTTGAAACAGAAATCAATAATAAGAAAGTCAAGCTTTATACCAATGCTCGCTTGCAGAATGCTGCCACTGCGCTTTTGCGTACGTTTAATCAGCTTAGCCAGCAGACAAATATTTTCAGTCCGAATTTTGCACTCAATTATGGTTGGGCAAGGTATTATCTGAGCAAAAGACAAGATAAAAATTTCGTTTATTATGTAGTTCAGACAGCAGATTATAAGAATGATCCGTTTAAACTCAGAACAGATGATTGTACAGATCCGCTTATTGTTCAGAATATGCAGGTGGATACTAATATGAAAGCAAATGTAGAACAGCCTGAACCTACTCTGTATAGTGATACTCTCCTTGTTCTTAAGGAAGCAATTAATGCACCTGATGTTTACATGAACCGTTCTGAGAAAACAAAAAACGGCGATTCCGGCTGGTATTTCGGACTTCTTAATGATGAAAATGAGGGCAAGCATGAGCCGGATGAACTGATGACTGTTCCTACATATGAACTGATGAAATTCAGAGGAGAAGCACTAAGAGTTCTCCAGATGCCGGTGGGTACGTTGGCTGTTTTCCATGATAATCTTATGACTGCACTGGTTGATAAGGATGATAACCCACTTGAATTTACAACAGCAGATGACAGAAGACGTGCTATTGCACAAAGAGCAGCTGCCGAGGCTGCACAACAAAGCGGCGGAGAATCTGATTCTCCCACAGCGGCGGATGAAACGGCTGGAGAATAATCCGAAGAAAACTGATGATGTTTGCCGCCATGCCGGAAGCATGGCGGCAAACAATATTTATAAAGCTGCTTAAATGGAAAAGACAGCATATTGAGAGGATTAGAGTGTATGTATCGATTGATAAAAAAGCAGGAAAAAGCAAGACGAGGTGAAATCATTACTCCGCATGGTGTTGTACAAACTCCGGCTTTTATGAATGTAGCAACTTGCGGTGCTATCAAAGGAGCGGTTTCTGCATTGGATCTGAAAGAACTGCGCTGTCAGGTGCAGCTTTGCAATACTTATCATCTGCATCTTCGGCCGGGGGATCTGAATGTAAAAAAACTTGGAGGTCTGCACAAATTCACCAGATGGGACGGACCAATTCTGACAGACAGCGGCGGATTTCAGGTCTTTTCACTTGCCAAACTGCGTAATATTAAAGAAGAAGGAGTAACGTTTGCATCACATATTGATGGTCACCGAATTTTTATGGGTCCTGAAGAAAGCATGACGATCCAGTCTAATCTGGGATCAACGATTGCAATGGCATTTGATGAATGTATTGAAAATCCTGCTGAATACGATTATACAAAACGCTCCTGTGAACGTACTTTTCGGTGGCTTTGCCGCTGCAGGGATAAGCTGAAAGAACTGAACAGTCTGGAAACTACTATTAATCGCCGTCAGATGCTGTTTGGAATTAACCAGGGTTCAACTTACGATGATCTGCGAATTGAACATATGAAGCGGATCAGGGATCTTGAACTGGACGGCTATGCAGTAGGGGGATTGGCAGTGGGTGAAAGCGCAGAAGAAATGTATCATATCCTTGATGTTGTTGAGGAATATATGCCTGAGGATAAACCAAGATATCTGATGGGAGTGGGAACACCCGTCAATATATTGGAGGCTGTACACCGGGGAATTGATATGTTTGACTGTGTGATGCCGACACGCAATGCCCGGCATGCTAATGTTTTTACATGGTCCGGACGCAGGAATATGATGAATGAAAAATATGCACTTGATACCGAGCCGCTTGATAATGAATGTGATTGTCCTGTATGCCGTAATTTTACAAGAGCCTATATCCGACATCTTTTTAAAAGCGGAGAAATGCTTGCGATGCGGCTGTGTGTGATGCATAATGTATATTTTTATAATACTCTGCTGATGCGTATTCGTGAAGAACTTGAAAACGGTACTTTTGAGGAATTTTACAATAACTACAAAATAATACTGGATACAAAATGCTGAAAGACAGATGATAAAACTCCCCCCTTTCGTAAAGTGCAGATGTTTTTAAACATAGGGTTCTCCCCCCTCGGTGAAAAGTGCGTGCCGCCCGGCGATATGATTATTTGAGTAAATAAAATTATAAAAACACTTGAATGTTTGTCCGATGCCTGTTATAATGTTATTTGTTTCGGTCGGGTACTGACCTGATTCCGAAAAGCTTACGGAAGAAAGGAAAATGAAAATGAATTATTTTTTACTTGATAATGCGGCATCTGCTGCTTCAGCAGAACAGAATCCCTGGGCAACCGCTGGTATGTTCGGTTTCTGGATCCTGATTTTCGGAGCAATGTATTTTATATTGATCCGCCCACAAAGAAAAAAGCAAAAGGAAGAGGAAGCAATGCGCAGCAGCATTGAAATTGGTGACGATGTAACAACTATCGGCGGTGTTGTGGGTAAGGTAATTGCTATTCGTGAAGATGATGATACGTTTGTGCTGGAAACAGGAAGCGATAAAACAAGGATACGTTTCAAAAAATGGGCGGTAAGTTCTATTGATACCCCTGATAAGCAGAAAAAAGAAGAAAAGGAAACAAAAGAGGAAGATACAAAAGAAAAAAAGGGTATTTTTGGCAAGAAAAATAAATAACCGTTTGTAATAAGGCGAGTTTTTGTGCCGGTTTGATTCTCTGTATCGTTCTGTTGTTCTGTTCTAAAGGTTAACTGCATTGCATAAACTCCTGATAAAGGGGTGGGTGCTATGAATGATAAAAAAGCGGCGGCATGGTCATTGGGAATCGGCAGCGTAACCGGTACAATTGTTTCAACTCTGATTTTGCTGGTATATGCTTTTATTACCGTGAAAGTGCAGAATGTTGAAACATCGTTGTTCATTCCTGTGAATATTTCGGCTTTATGTATCGGCGCTTTCGCCGGTGGTTTTTTGTGTGCAAAAGTACGAAAACAGAATGGGATGATGTATGGCGCTTTATGCGCTGTGCTCGTCTTTTTGCTGCTTATGATATTGACGGTATGCTGCGGCGCACAGCCTACAGTACAGACACTGCTTCGTCTGGCAGCTATGATTCCGGTGGGAGCAATCGGCGGAATCCTTGGTGTAAACGGAAAAAAGAAGCGTAAAAGACGCTGAATGCTTTTGCATATATAATAATGTAAATACGGAAAGTTTGTTTTTTAATATTGATCAAAAGAAAAAATTCTGTCAATTACAGAAAATAATTGAATTTAACGACAATATATGATAAAATATTAAAAAGACAGCTGAAAGTATATTTTGGCTGTGCTAATTCAAAACCGAAAGGGTGATCCGGATGGCAGCAAAGCATATAAAAACTCTCAATAAGGCTAA
>CACZPV010000206.1 GCA_902783065.1 uncultured Ruminococcus sp. | reverse complement strand
TTCTGATACTAAATTACACCTTACTGCCGACTAAACAACTAAACAACGAAAAACTTTGCTTATTATTATTTCAATATAATATAAGCCAGAAATTTATTTTATTATTTTATAAAGTTATATTCAGCAATGTATCGGATAATCTTCGGAGCAAAAACACAATAGTCGTTCGATTATATAATTCTTCATTATTTCCGCTTAACTTTGTCTTCAATCCGGTCTAGTCAATCTCTTAAATGATGCTTCCAGAATTATTTTACACGAACAATGTATTGCTATTATTTTTGATTTATTGTAAACTATAAATAAAACAATTATTATATTGTTAATTCAACTACAGAAAGGCGGTATTTTCATGGACACCAATAATAATCCACGTGCCGTTGTCATGAATCAAAAAACAAAAGAAGGTATTGCACAAATGTTTTCATCCCCTCCTGCTGTAACAGCCGTCTGTGCATTTTCACTGTTAACTTTTTTTACTCTCATACGAATAATCGTTACCACCGCATCCTCAAAAATGTCTTCCGCTTTTGCATTTCTATATTATTTCGGCGGCAGCAATTCCGTGCCTGTTGTGAATTGTATAGTTGGACTTTTGGTTTTTTCCTTTCTGGCATTTATGGACATTGCTTTGCTGTACACTTTTTTTGCAGCTAGAAATTCCAAAAATAACAAAATCACAAAGGGGCTTAATCTGATGAAAGCTTCCCTTATTTATATCCTGATCCTCTCCATTATATGCATCTTTATTTCTTTATGTTCCGTTTCAGTTATGTATCAGGCCTCTGTTATTGCAAACGAATATGGCACTGATTCATCCGATGCCGTATTTGCCCACATCAATGGAATTTCTTCACAGACATTATTTGCATCTACATGTTTTTTCGGTACACTCATTATATGTATTATCATCGGATTTATCAGCTTTTCCAATTCTGTGATAAACGCTGCAGATGGCACCGCATACAAAACGGGCGGCTCTGTTTTCTCTCTGATAATATCTATTATCGCAGGCATATCATTTTTCTTTGGATTTTTTGGTTGTCTGAGAAACCTGATAATGCCCGCCGATGTTGGTCCCTCCATCAGTTTTACATATGTCGGAACCGCCGGATGTGATGTTATTATCAACGCATCGCTATGTACTTTCTTTACAGCTCTCGCCTTTCTGTCCTCTGGTTACAGGGGTGTTTTGAACCGTGCAGGAAAATTCGCCTCATCCGTTTTCTTCTATTCAAACGGATATCAAAATTCCAGCTACGTTAATACTTCAGCCGCTCCTTCTTCGGACCCTAATATAGAAATCCATCCGGAACCAATGCCATCCGAAAAAAAGTAATACAAATTCAGTTTTCTGATGTCTGCATAACCGGTTAATAGATAATAGTCTTTTCCTTAAATCTGCTTTTTTAAACTCTGCAATCAGCTAAACGTATAAATTATTACGGAGGTTTTTATGAATCAGCCATTTATTTTTTCGCCGCAAATTAATCCTTATAATGACAATGCGAGGTTTCTGAAAAAATCATTTTCATCAGGAAATCTGTTAATATCTATTATTTCACTTGCAGTTGTTCTTATTTCGATAATATTTGGCGCCGCCTGTATTTTCAGTTTTAAAAGTCTTTCCCTTGTCATCGAAACACAGGAAGAAGAAATGCTTAATGTTTTCTCCTCAGCAATTGAAGGTGTTTATCAGGTAATATATTGTATGGTGATGTTTCTCGTTCTGCTGGCATTCGTCATATTGTACGTTACAGTAAAATCTGACAGCAAAGACACTCCTGCTGTCACTAATACCCCCTTTGTACTTTTCAGAATCTTCTTTGTTTTGACCGCATTAACTTCATTTTCAACAGCTTTTAATTCAAGCCTGACTCCTCTGTTTGATGCTATTATATCAATATCAGAAAAAGATAATATTTCAAAAATACTTTTAGAATGTGTACTGCTGTCCGGACTGCCTTCTTTGATATGCGGAATATGGGCAATTATCGGTTTTTTGTTTACTAACTCTGTTACACGAACGGTTAAATGTACTGCTTTGATAGATAAATTCGGAAAAACCTACATAATTATGTCAAGAATATTTTCAGTAATCTCTCTGATTATTCCTGTTGTTTATTGTATAAATGGTTTTCACGGAGGTGTTTTTTATTCCATTAACGGTGAACAATCCATTAAATCCATGATTGTCGAATCTTTGCCGTATGCTCCGGTTATGCTTGTCATCTATTATGTTGCATGTGCTGTAACCTTGTTTTTCTCCTCCTTAACAGCAAAAGAATATATTAACGCTGTCAGCCAAGCAAAAAAATCCTTCCAATTGAGCGGAACAAATCTTTTTATGAACAGTGACAGTTCCTATGCTGACTATTATCAGCAGACATATACCGTTCCGCAGCTTGCTTCATCTGCTCCCGCTCCTGTTCAGATCATGCCGCATTTTATCGGAGTATCACCTTCTGCATTTGCATCATCTCATACGCCTGGTACTCCACAGCAGTCCGGTGAAAAGACTCAGCCGACGAATAATGAGCCTTATTCTCCCACAGAAACTCAGCCTGCTCCAGTATCCTTGAAAAACACATCCAATAATGTTCAGACAGACTCAGATCAGGAAATCCGACCAACTTCGGATATGCTTACCCCCGAAATCAGAAACGGCACCTACGTATGTCCCAGGTGTGGAACCATCAATATTGCTGAAAATAAATTTTGCTCGGCTTGCGGAAATAATTGCTTCGGCACTTGAATTGAACTGATAAATCATGTATAATATGGGTTATGCTTCGATCAGATAAGTGCCGAATCAACAAGGAGGATAACATGAAAAAAATTATACTATGCATAATATCTTTGGTTATTGCCGTTTCACTGACCGGTTGTATGGGTGCCGGAGGCACACAGCTTCAGGGTATCAATACTGCTGATGGAGTAGGAATTGATAAAATTGATGCTTCAAAATACAAAAATGATCTGGACGGTCTTGAAAAGTACCTGACCGCTCTTAGATATCTGCCAAAAGATTCAGAGCCAACAGAAATGATGTATAATGTTATCGGCGCCAAGGACGGTGACAGATATAACTTTACCGTTGATAATTCTACTGTTTTTGTAGAGCTGTATGAATACGATACGGATAATCTTAACGAGGACGCTAACAGAGTGATCAGAGAAGTAAAAGAAAAAGGTGAATTCAAAGTACTCAGTGACGATGATGATGCAGTATTTCCGGCTGTTCTTTCATCAAACGGAAAATACCTTCTCATGTACACCGACAATTCCACTAACGACTCCAATGAAAAAAGAAAAAAGGACTTTGCACAAGCCGTAAAAAACTTCTATCAGTAAGTCCGGAAACAACCTATCACACCTGATATTGCACAAGTCAGAAAAGGGGCGTCGCACAAGCGTAAAATAAACGCAGTGCAACAGCCCCTTTTTATTATGTTTCAGAATATGTTATTAGCACCTGTGCATAAACTCTGCTAATCATGACTAAAATAGAAATAACAGCAACTGTTTAAATACCACTTGTAATTATATTCAAAAATATAAAAATCCCAATTGTAACAAAATTTTAATTGTTTAACCGTTGACATTTCTGAAAAATAGTGGTACGCTATTAAATAGATTAGCACTCTAACACCGAGAGTGCTAACAGAGAGGTGGCTTGAATGGAACCGACTCAAAGAAAAATGAAGATCCTTGAAGCGGTCGTGGAGGCCTTTATCAAAAGCGGAGAGCCGGTAGGCTCGAAAACCTTGTGCGAAAACCTTGACTTCAATGTTTCCAGTGCAACGGTGCGAAATGATATGGCAGAGTTAGCCTCAATAGGACTTCTGGAACAGACCCACACTTCATCGGGACGTATTCCTACAGAACTGGGATACAGAATATATGTTGATCAGCTGATGAGGAATGTTCCGCTGACAAAGTATGAACAAACACAAATTGATGA
>CACZPV010000205.1 GCA_902783065.1 uncultured Ruminococcus sp. | reverse complement strand
CATTCAGCATTATGGCCCGGTGGTCAAGCGGTTAAGACACCGCCCTTTCACGGCGGTAACACGGGTTCGATTCCCGTCCGGGTCACTCAGAAGCACTTGCGAATGCAGGTGCTTTTTATTTTTCCATCATATAAAAGCAGTATTTATAAAGATTAGCATACAAATTACATACGCAGGGAGGTTTCATACTAATACCCGCAGCTAAACACAGTTTCAACATTATTACAGTCATCTGCTATTATTGATTCATAATAAATTTGAATTATCAAAGCTCAAAGTTAGTTTTTTTGGGAAAGTGGGCTGAAATACGGTCGTAAATAAGGCATCTCGCCGGAAAAAATACATTACAGATTATAAAGAACAAAAACAGACTTGCTACATTATTGCAGCAAGTCCGTTTTTCCATTAAGCAAGTCCACAAAAGGAACCTGTTATTTCATTGCACAGTCTTTATCATTCAGAGGTTTTGTCATTTACCGATTCTTCTGTTTCTTCTCCTGCTTCAGAAGTTTCCTGTTCTTCTTCTCCATTATCATTTGGATCATCGTGCGGTGCTCTTGCAATGGTTGCTACCTTGCTGTCGTCAATGGTTTTCATGACAATAACACCCTTTGACGGTCTTGAGCAAATTCTTACAGAAGCTGCTTCTATACGAATAATTACACCGTTATCTGAAATGATAATGATATCATCATCCAGATCAACTGCCTTGATTGCCGCTACCTTACCAAATTTATCAGTATGATAATTTTTAATTCCATAACCGCCTCTTGACTGTATACGATAATCTGACTGATATGAAAGTCTTCCATATCCTGTTTCGGAAACTGTCAGAATAAATGCACCATCCCTGAGTACAGACATACCTATTACGCTGTCACCGTTTCTGAGCGTCAGTGCTTTTACACCTCTGGCACTTCTGCCCATTGGTCTTACATCCGTTTCCTTAAAACGTATTGCCATACCGTTTCTGGTTGCAGCAAGAAGTTCATTATGTCCGTTCGTCAGACGTACCCATGTCAGTTCATCGCCCTCGTCCAGAGAAATAGCATTCAATCCGCCTTTTCTATTGGTATAGAAATCTCTGGTTGCTGTTCTCTTTATAATACCATTCTTAGTAATCATGACAAGATACATGTCCTCGTCGCCCTGTTCCGGTACCTTAATCATGGAAGTAACCTTTTCATCTCCGGAAAGAGGCAAAAGGTTATTGATATTCATTCCCTTAGAGGTTCTGGAACCTTCCGGTATCTCATAGCATTTAAGTCTGTATACACGTCCAAGGTTTGTAAAGAACAGAACATAATCATGCGTTCCTATCACAAACATATCCGTTGCTACGTCTTCATCTCTCCTGTTCATACCGCTGATTCCTCTGCCTCCACGGCGCTGAGTATGATATGTGTCCATTTTCTGACGTTTTACATAACCGAGATTAGTCATTGTAACAACACAATCTTCGTAAGGAATCAGGTCTTCAATATCCACTTCACCGCTTACCATTGCAATTTCAGTGCGTCTTTCATCGCTGAATTTTCTTTTAATGACATTCAGTTCGCTCTTAATAATACCAAGCAGTCTTTCACCATTGGCAAGAATATCCTTATAATCAGCAATTTTTTCTAACAGTCCTGCCAATTCCTCCTCAATCTTTTCTCTTTCTAATCCTGAAAGTTGTCCCAAACGCATTGACACTATTGCCTGCGTCTGTGGTTCATCAAGACCAAATCTTTCTGCCAGCCTTTGTTTTGCAGTTGGCTGATCCTTTGACGAACGGATAATCTTAATAACTTCGTCAATAAAATCAATTGCTATTTTCAATCCTTCTAAGATGTGTGCTCTTTCCTCAGCTTTCCTGAGATCATAAACAGTTCTTCTGGTAATTATTTCTACCTGAAAATCAATATAATTCTGTAATATATCTTTCAGATTCAGTATTTTCGGCACTCCATTTACAATTGCGAGCATAATAATTCCGAATGTTACCTGCATCTGTGAATATTTATAAAGATTATTGAGTACGATCTGAGGAGAAGCCTCACGCTTGACACTGATCTCAATATGCATACCGTTTCTGTCGGAATGATCTTCAATATTGGTAATGCCATCAATTTTTTTTGTTTTAGCCATTTCGGCAATACTTGTCACCAATTCTGCCTTATTAACCTGATATGGAATTTCTGTAACAACAATCTTGAATCTGCCGTTCTTTTCCTCTGCAATTTCAGCTTTAGCACGAACAGTAATCTTTGCACGTCCGGTAGCATAAGCAGCTCTGATACCGCTTTTTCCCATAATAATACCGCCAGTGGGAAAATCCGGACCTTTTATGTACTGCATAATATCATCAAGCGTAGCATCAGGATTATCTATAACACAGTCTACTGCATCAATTACTTCACCGAGATTATGCGGAGGAATATTTGTTGCCATACCGACAGCTATACCCTTTGACCCGTTTACCAGCAAATTAGGAAATCTCGATGGCAGCACAGAAGGTTCTTTACGGCTGTCATCATAATTTGGAATAAAATCAACTGTTTCTTTATCTATATCAGTCAGCATTTCCACTGACATTTTACTCATTCTTGCTTCGGTATATCGATAAGCAGCGGGCGGGTCACCGTCTACGGAGCCAAAGTTACCGTGACCGTCAACCAATGTATAGCGCATAGAGAAGTCCTGTGCCAGACGCACAAGTGCATCATATACTGAGCTATCACCGTGCGGATGATATCGTCCAAGTACATTACCGACAGTAGTAGCACACTTTTTATATGGTTTGTCCGGAGTAAGATTATCCTCATACTGCGAATAAAGTATCCTCCTGTGTACAGGTTTTAGTCCATCCCGCACATCCGGCAGCGCTCTTGATACAATAACTGACATGGAATAATCAAGAAATGATTTTTTCATTTCCCTTTCAATATCCACATCTATGATTTTGGTATTTGACAATGCTTCCTGTATATCCAAAATTTACACCTCTTTTAGGAATTTTTGCCTTTAAAGCAGCATACCCGTATGGGTATCACACTGAAAAGCAAATATAACTTTCTATCTTAACCAATTACTCTTTTAGGAATATAAATAAATTCCTCTTTGTCAAGAAACACAAACAATGTTTTCCTGCCTTCATAAATATCATAAATATTTTTTCTCGGTATACTGATCTTATGTAATTCATCATTCACAGTAACAGTATCTTCCGTAATATTAACTGTTTTGGAATTTATATCTTTTTCATGATACCTATATAATTTTGATGCAGCATTATAAACAATAAACGGTTTTATAATGTCATAATACGAAATCACGAACAAGCCTGACACAATCAGAAGCAGCCAGCATATGGTTTCCGACATATAACTGCTGCGGTAAATCATTCCTGCTGTTCCCGACAAAATTCCAATTATTCCTGTTAT
>CACZPV010000204.1 GCA_902783065.1 uncultured Ruminococcus sp. | reverse complement strand
TTCTCCGCAGCTTTTTTATTTTTATAAAATCAAGGACATCGGTCTGTTTTAATAAACCGATGCCCTCTTTATTTTAGTTAATTTAATTTCAGGAATTTTTTTCCTTTATATACTTGTCAATTGCTTTTGCTGCTGCTTTTCCTGCACCCATTGCAAGGATAACAGTTGCTGCACCTGTTACAGCATCGCCGCCTGCATATACGCCCTCACGTGTTGTAAGACCATCATCACCGTCTGTTACAATACAGCCATGCTTGTTTGTTTCAAGACCGGGGGTTGTGCTTCTGATAAGCGGATTAGGACTGGTGCCAATCGACATTATCATCGTATCAACATCAAGAACAAATTCACTTCCCTCTTTTACAATCGGTCTGCGTCTGCCGCTTGCGTCAGGTTCACCAAGTTCCATTTCCACGCATCTCATACCACATACTTCTCCTGCTTCATTGCCGAGAACTTCAACAGGATTGGTAAGTGTCTTGAAAATAATGCCTTCTTCTTCAGCGTGTTCTACTTCTTCTTTTCTTGCAGGGAGTTCCTCCATACCACGACGGTATACAATGTAAACTTCTTCAGCACCCATTCTTTTTGCACTTCTTGCAGCATCCATTGCAACGTTGCCGCCGCCAACGACAGCTACTTTTTGGCTGTGCTTGATCGGTGTTTTACTGCCTTTCTTATATGCTTTCATAAGGTTGATGCGGGTGAGGTATTCATTAGCGGAATATACACCCTTGAGACTTTCTCCGGGGATGTTCATGAAGCGGGGAAGACCGGCACCGCTGCCGATATAAATTGCTTCGTTACCCATATCGAACAGTTCGTCAATAGTAAGAACCTTACCGATTACCATATTGGTTTCAATATCCACACCAATTGCTTTCAAATTATCGATTTCCTTTTGCACAATAATTTTTGGCAGTCTAAACTCAGGAATACCGTAAACAAGAACACCGCCCGCAAGGTGGAGTGCTTCATATACAGTCACCTTGTATCCGAACTTTGCAAGGTCGCCGGCAGCAGTAAGACCGCTTGGACCTGCACCGATAATTGCAACTTTATGGCCGTTCTGTGCAGGCATTTTGGGAGCCTCAGTGCAGTGTTCACGATGCCAGTCAGCAACAAACCTTTCCAGTCTTCCGATACCCACTGATTCGCCCTTGATACCCCTGACACATTTGCTTTCGCACTGTTTTTCCTGTGGACATACACGACCGCATACAGCAGGCAGGGAACTTGACTGAGCAATGATCTGATAAGCTCCTTCCATATCTTCGTTTGCCACTCTTTCAATAAAAGCAGGAATATCTATCTGAACAGGACATCCTGTTGTACAGGGCTTATGTTTACAGTTAAGGCAGCGTTTTGCCTCATTGACAGCCATTTCATAGGTATATCCGAGTGCAACCTCGTCAAAGTTATTTCTTCTCACCATAGGATCCTGAACCGGCATAGGACATTTCTTAGGATCCATATTTCTGTTTACAGCCATAATTATTTGACCTCCTTATTCAGAAGATTACAGGATGCCTCACGCTCGTGGGCTTCAAAATCCCTGTACATCGTACCTCTGTGCATTGCTTCGTCAAAATCTACCAGATGACCGTCAAAATCCGGTCCGTCAACACAGGCAAATTTAGTTTCTCCGCCGACAGTCAGACGGCAGCCGCCGCACATACCTGTGCCATCAATCATAATAGGATTCATGCTGACGATAGTTTTAATATTGTATTTTTTGGTAAGCTGAGCAACAAATTTCATCATAATGACAGGACCGATGGCAATTACTTCGTCATATTCGTTTCCGTCTTTGATTAGTTCTTCAAGTGCATTGGTAACAAGACCTTTTGTGCCGTAGCTGCCGTCGTCTGTCATCATGCAAAGTTTATCGCTTACTGCATTGAACTCATCTTCAAGAATCACAAGGTCTTTATTCCTGAATCCTACAATACTGTGTACTTCACAGCCGAGATTATGCAGCTTTTTTGCAATGGGATAGGCAATGGCACATCCTACTCCGCCGCCGACAACAGCCACTTTTTTAAGATCGTCCGTTTCGCTGGGTTTTCCAAGAGGACCTACAAAGTCTTGCAGACAATCCCCCTCGTTAAGTGTATTCAGTTCCATGGTAGCGCCGCCAACGATCTGGAAAATAATAGTAACTGTACCTTTATCACGGTCGAAATCCGCAATGGTCAGAGGAACTCTTTCACTGTCCTCTTTCGCTCTGAAAATAATAAACTGACCCGGCTCGGCTTTTTTTGCAATCAGCGGAGCTTCGATTTCCATAAGAGTGACCGTAGGATTCAATACTTTTTTTCTGACGATCTTATACATACCGACTTCTCTCCTTATAATTGTAATAAAACAGTGTACAATAAATTGTATACAAATTTAGAATTTATTCCGATTGAAACTTTCAGAATGAACCTTCAGTACACCAGAGTATCTATGAAATAAACATATTAATTATATCATACTTTTAGGATATATACAATAGAAAAAGCAAGATTCATCAAATAATTTTTGTTTTTTTCGGTAAAAAGAAAGTTTTTATGCAGAAAATGGCATTTTATTATTCAGTATTAGAAAATAGCTTTTTTTGATCTCATAACTTGAAAAATAAAATTAATTGCAAGATAAAATTTATTATATTGCAAAAGTTATTATTATATTATAAAAACAGAGAATACTGCTATTGATGAAATAATAAAATCGTATTATAATACTATAGGAATCATTATGAACAATAAAAACTCAGGCTTTTCTTATAAGATATTTAATTAAGGATACGCTGATTTATTCGTTAATCTGCGTCTTACGTGTGCTGCTTAAACCCACACATAGCAGTTTTCCATTATCTCGGTTATAAGTGGAAAGTCTGAGTTAAAAAGAAAATTTTTTAAAAGTGCGTCAGATATTTCATGTCCTGTGCCAATATCAATTATACGGCACTTCTTTCCTGCGTCTTTGAAAAAATTTTGCATATCGCTGGTGAAAATAGTTTGAAGGGAGAAAAAGATATGTATCATGATGATCGTCAGAGTCTGAAAGAAACGGGACAGAAAGGCGATTTCCTTTTACCATTTGTAGCGGTTAACACAATAATGCCCGATTTTTATACAACCTATCCCATGCATTGGCACGAAGAAATGGAGATTGTATTTGTCGAAAAAGGGGAATATGAGGAATTTGTGGATCTTGAGAAATATCATGTAAAGCAGGGTGATATTATTCTTGTAAATCCGTGTGTGCTTCATTCTTTCAGAAATATCGAGAATAAGAGGACGGTATTTAAAAGCATAATTTTTAATTTCAGTATGTTAACAAATAATAATACGGATGCATGTGCTATTAAGTATTTTACTCCGTTTCTTGATAATATGTATATTAATCCGGTTGTAATATCGGCAGATTCGCCGCATTATGATCAGTTGGTATCGAGTGTAAAACAGTTGATTTACCTATACAACCATAAAAGCGAGTTCTATGAAATTGAAATAAAATCAGAACTATACCACTTATTTTATATTTTATTCAGGTACTTTCTGATTCCTGAAACACATGATTCGGTTATGAAAGATAACACGACCAGAAACATCAAAACTATATTGGACTATATCGATCAGAATTATATGAAACCGATCACGATTGAAGAACTTGCAGCAAGCGTTGACCTGAGTAAGCATTATTTTATGAGGTTTTTCAAAAAATATATCGGTATGACATGTATTGAATACATTAATGATTACAGGCTTAATGTGGCAACCAATTTGCTTTTGACGACAGGAATGCAGATTACTGAGGTTGCACAAAGTATTGGTATTACTAATCTGTCCTATTTCAACAGGATTTTTAAAAAGAAATATAATATGACTCCGAAAGAGTATCGATACAACATCGATAACAGAAAGTAGTTTTAATTTTACAGTTTCTGAAAACTCACTTCATAAGACAGGACGGTTCCGAAAATGATTTCAGGACCGTCCTTTTTGCTGAAAGGAGAAAACGTCTTTTTGGGTTAAATGTAAAATTAAAGTTGGCAGCGGTACATAACATCTGTGGTGAACGAAAAAAATTCATATTTAGGCTCCGGCGGCTCGCCGGTTTCCGGCTTTTTGGGGGATTTACTTGAAAATTGCTGATGATTGTGTTAATATATCTGTATGAAGGTTGTCTCTCGTGTAGATGTAATTTTTGGGAACACTTATAAGCTTCATCAATTTTAATTTGCGTGTTTGGTAAGAATCCCTGCGCAGAGTTCCTTTCAGCTTATTTTAAACTTAAGACCTGAATCCGTGAAACTCAGTATTGATGAACAGTAAAAGTGTAGTTATAATGTGAGGCTTTATTCCGTAATATATTTTTTTCAGTATTTAAATATGATATTACTCTCTGAAGAACAGTTTTTGAGTGAGTTACTGGAGTATTTTTGAAGGAGCGTTTTAATGAGCATAAAAGCTTTGAAGATATTTGCCGCAGCATCAGCGGCGGTCCTTTCAATCAGTATAGTGATGCCTGCAAGAGTTCAGGCAAGGGAAGTGATCTATAACGGAGATTTTAAATATATAGTTTCCGCAGATGGGAAATCAGCTGAAATCGTCAGCTATGTGGGCCAAAGTCTGTATGTATCTGT
>CACZPV010000203.1 GCA_902783065.1 uncultured Ruminococcus sp. | reverse complement strand
GGCATATGAACAGGAGTATGAACAGCCGCAGTACGAGCAGCAGGCATATGAACAGGAGTATGAACAGCCGCAGTACGAGCAGCCGGTATATGAACAGGAGTATGAGCAGCCGCAGTACGAACAGCCGCAAGCAGAGCAGCCGAAGCAGGAAGAAAAAACGGAGAGTGATTTTGATCCGTATGCAGCAAAGAAGGATGCATACGATCCGCACGAAGCAGCTAAGAATTTTAAATTTGAGAAAAAGAGTCAGCCGGCAGAGCAGGAAGAGCCTGTACAGGAGGATCCGAAAAATCTCAAGGAATATATTGCATTTTTCCGTAATACGGATGATCATACGCTTGAATATGATCCTTATTCATTTTCGTCAAATAAAAAGTATTGTAAGCTTGCTGTTCTCGGATTTACGTTCTGGGTGCCGTTGGTTTTTGCTAAGGATTGTGCGTCGGCAAGATTTTATGCCAATCAGGGATTGTTGATATTCATTGTAGAACTGATTCTTTTGATTCCGGAGCTGATCTTTACAGGAATTGTTGGTATTGGTTTTTCCTACGGAGTATTGGCAATTATCGGAATTGTAATTGATTTGATATTAACCGCGATTATTTATTGTGTGCCCATTTTCATGATTGTAACGGCATTTCAGAATATTGATGCCGGTAAAGTCAAAAATGTTCCTTTTATAGGAAAATTCAGAATCCTAAAATAAACCTGAAACACTGCTATTATGATCAACAATTAATATACGCCGTCCTCTTTTACAGAGGGCGGCGTATAAATATGTGCGGAGAATCCAATAATAATTTTTTGATTAAACTTATCGGAAACAGGGGCAATGTTATATGAAAATGAATGGTCAGATTTCCGGAACATATTCGGAATGTGAAAATATCATTCTGATTTCGGGATGTTCCCTTTTTAGCCGCCTTAATGTAATCAGTACAGATAAATAATCATCCGGATAAAACTGCTGTTTTAACAATTTGTCACTCGGAATAAGGTTTTCGGTTACGGCGGTTTCATCAATGGATGCATCGGCAGCAATTAACCAGTTTTTTTCGGTGAAGTAAAACCCGGTCATTGCTTTTGCATGACCTGTAAGATCAACTGCCAGAATACTTTCGTCCCCGAATACATCAAAGATCCATTTGAAATAACTGCTGAGGAAGGATTTACCTTTAAAGATACCCGCGGCGGATTTAGGAATATCGCCTGACGGCAGCGTACTTGGCATAACTCCGTCGGATGGGTCAGATAACCATACAAGCGCCAATACCTGTGCGCTGGAAATCAGTTCATAGTTAGGAAGCAATTTCAGTCCTCCGCAGCATTCCGGATCGCAGTGGGTAAGGAGTACTTTCTTTATAACCATCGGATCAAGCTTTTCTGATAGCAGCTGCTGATCAATCGTATCCCTGTCGGTAAAAGAAATATTATGTGTACTTATAAGTTTTGCAAAAGAAACCGGATTATGCTTGAGAAATCTGCTGCATCCGGTATTAATCAGAATTGTGCCGTACTTTTTATGTTCTGTGAGAAATACGTTGACAGGCAGTTTTTTCTTTTTAGCATCATATTGTCTGTAAAGTTCAGAAAAATCAAAAGTTTCATATCCGCAGATATATCTTTTAAAGCTTATTATCTTATCCATTGGCTACTCCTTACTTGCAGGATATCATGCAGTTTTTTACCGCAGACGAGAAATGACAGTTTATACTAAGGAAACGCTGATTAATTCATTAATCGTTTGGGGTGCGCGTGCCTGATGGACACCGCTGTGAAGCAGCAGCACCGACCGAGCCGGCAGCGGGATCCGAAGCCTCACGCAGAAACATTTCTGGGTTCGTTCTGACTTCAAAATGTTATTTATTCAGTGTTTCCCTGATTGAAAGAAGATTTGTTTTTGTGAGGATGTTTTTGCAGGGACAACAACGAAGAATTGATTGAAATAAACTGCAAAAGCATCTGTTTTTTTATCAGGGATTAGTATTAGTAGGTTGTATGGATTTTCCCGTTTACGGATAATACACCATTCATTTTATAATAATTTTGGAAAATGTCAAGAGAAAACCAGCATTTTGATGATATTTTGAAAAATAACTGTTGAAAAATCCATGAAATTTTGTTATTATTAGAATGGTGTTTTTGTAAGTACCTTGTCAGGAAGGGATTTTCTGATGGGTTCTTATGCAGAAAATTAATGCTTTGATTGTCTGACAATCGGCAGATATTTGTATTTTGAAAGGAGAAGACAAGATGAATCAATTAAATTCTCTTGCAAAACGAATAATTGCGGCTGTTGCAGCAGGAACATTATTGATAACAATTCCGCTGTCAGGCTGTAATAATACAAATGACGGCAAGGATAATAAGGACGAAGGTTCCAAGACATCACAAACAGCTGAACAAGCTTCAGGCGGGCAATCAGACAGCAATGCGGTTGCTTCATCGGAACATTATTCGATTCCGTTTGCGGTATTCAATTACCTTTATAATTATAATTATCAGAGCTTTACCAGCACATATGGAACTGAAATGATGGATACCTCCAAAAGCCTTTCGGAACAGTATTATGATGAGGAAAATAAAATAACATGGCATGATTATTTTGTTCAGTCAACGCAGGATTATATCAGCTATATTATGTGTTTTGCCGAGGCCGCTAAAGAACACGGACTTGAATTGTCTGATGAGGATGAGAAGTCTATCGAAGACGGATTTGCTTCTTATGAGGAAGTTGCAAAACAGAACAGTCAGACGCTTGATGAGTATTTTAAGAGTATTTATGGTACAGCGATTACACAGGATGATATAAAAAATATTCAGATGTTGTCAAAGCTCGGCTTGAAATATCGTGATCAGCTTAATGACAGCTATACTTTCACAGATAAAGATTATGAGGATAAATTTGCTGAAAACAAAACAAATTATCAGGTAGCTGATTTTTATATTTATAACTTTAATTATACTGAACCAAATTCAGATGGAACCTCTATGGTTGTGAATGAGGATACCAAAAATAAAATGAAGGAAAATGCGGATGCACTTTCTAATTGTAAAAACAGCAAGGAATTTAAGGATTATCTGACAAAATTTCTGAAATCAAATCCATCACTTGTTTCGGTTGATTCTGCTCAGGGAGAATCCTCCATAACTGAGGAATCTTTTAATTCTGCTGTAAATGAGGCAGTTGAAGCGACTTATCATGCAAAAATGGCATATGATAATTCCAGTGATATTGCAAAATGGATATATGATGAAGCAAGAAAAGCTGGCGATACAAATGTAGTAGAGAGTGAAACTAATTATACGGTTGTTCTGATTGAAAAGCCGCTTTATCGTGATGAATCAGCTACCCGCAATGTGCGTCATATTCTGATTACTACTGACAGTATCACATCAGGAGAAACCTCAGGAGAAACCTCAGGAGAAACCTCAGGAGAATCATCATCTGCCGATGTAACGGACGAACAGCTTAAGGCGAAAGCGGAGGAAATTTATAAAGACTGGTCAAGCAAAGATACCACGGAGCAAAGATTTGCAGAGCTTGCCAATCAATACAGCACTGATCCGGGGTCTAATACAAACGGAGGTCTGTATACCAATGTTCAGGAAGGACAGATGGTACCTGCTTTCAATGACTGGCTTTTTGATAAAAACCGTAAACCCGGTGACTCAGGAATAGTACACACTACTTACGGCTATCATATCATGTATTATGTTGGTACAGGTTTGAAAAGCTGGCAGATCAATGTTGAATCGGTATTGAAAGAAGCAAAATTGGCTGCTGATTATGAATTGATGAAGAAGAAGTATACCATTACATTTGATACAGAAGCTATCAAAAAGGTAGAGTTGGATAAGAATGAAGAAAGTTCAAGCAATGCCGCTAATCTTGCAAATCAGTAAGATTGCTTTTCAGCCAACCTGAATAATCCGGTTCAGATCCCATAGTTGCAAAACCAGTGAGATAATTAACGGACACTGTCGGCTGACGGTGTCCGTTATGTTTTTATAAAAATACATATTTAAACCGGTTTTGCATGATCAAGCAGTTCACGCAGTGTGATATGATCAACTACCTCGTTGACAGCAGAATAAATCTTTTCCCATACATACAGAGTAACACAGTCACCGCTTCGTGGACATTGGTTTTCCTCATCTGACAGACAGTCAACAGGTGCAAGGTTTCCTTCAATGGTACGCAGAATCTGACCGACTGTATATTCTTCCGGTGTTTTGACGAGCCGATAACCGCCTTGAGAACCCCTTGTGCTTTTTACAAGACCACCTTTGTTGAGCAGGGAAATGATTTGTTCAAGATATTTTTCCGAAATCTGTTGTCTTGCCGCAATACTTTTGATAGAGATACATGTGTCCGGATCAGCAGCGGCAAGATCAATCATAACTCTCAGTCCATATCTTCCTTTGGTTGAAATTTTCATGTGGCACCTCTTTATATGTCAGAATAAAATTTTGTTAACCATATTATATTATTTACGCATTTTTTTGTCAATAATTATCAAACCGTCGATGGGATGCCTGACGCATTTCCCTGGGGGAAACCCTTTCCTAAAAAACTGAAACTAACAACAAAACATTGAATCAATAAAAGCAGACGACTGATGAATTTGCTTTAGTCAATGCGGCAGTGGGTATTAGTAAGGGTCCAGCGTCACGCTGGCAGAGTCACGCTGGCGCTCAAAATTAATCAGAAAGGTGTAATGCATTATGTATGATGAATTAAAAAAAATAATAGAAGAAAGTGATAATATTGTTTTCTTCGGTGGAGCAGGTGTTTCGACGGAAAGCGGTATTCCCGATTTCAGAAGTGTAGACGGACTTTATCACCAAAAATATAAATTTCCGCCGGAAACTATTCTCAGTCACAGCTTTTTTATGACAAGGACAAATGATTTTTATGATTTTTACCGTGACAAGATGATCTGTCTTGATGCAAAGCCAAATAAAGCCCATATTGCCCTTGCAAAGCTGGAACAGCAGGGAAAACTAAGAGCCGTTGTGACGCAGAATATAGACGGACTTCATCAGTCGGCAGGAAGCAAAAAAGTATATGAGCTTCATGGATCGGTTATGAGAAATTACTGCATGAAATGTCACAAATTCTATGATATTTCGGTTATTACAGATACCAAGGGGATTCCGAAATGTAAATGCGGCGGCATTATTAAGCCGGATGTGGTTTTGTATGAAGAAGGATTGGATGATAAAACAGTTAACGGTGCGGTAAGAGCAATAGCGAAAGCTGAAGTAATGATCATAGGAGGTACGTCATTGAATGTATATCCGGCTGCGGGATTTCTGAATTATTTTGGAGGCAGTAAAATTATACTGCTTAACAAGGGTGAAACAGCATTTGATACTAAAGCTGATATCGTGATCCGTGATCCGATCGGTGAGGTTTTAGGACAATGTGTTGGTATAGATAGCAAAGGAAACACTGAATAAACCCGCTTTGTAAAGCTTGAAATAAGCCGGAAGATCGGCTTCGGGTCAGTGCTTCGACTTTTCATTAAAAGCTAATTCAGGCTGCGGCCGTGCTTCGCACGACCGCAGCCGTTCACTAGTTCACCATAACTGCATTTTTACTGTTCATCAATACCGGATTTCACGGATTCAGGTTAGATTAATAATTGTTTCCTGAGTTTTTAGTTTTTCGATAACATTAATTATATCATCCAGAACATATACAGCTGCCAGTAAATAATATTATAGATGATTGATGCCATACATATTATGACAGCAATATTAAATATCCTTCGTTTAATTGTCATTTGATTTTTTATCATTAAAACTATTCCTGCTATGGAAAGTATTACAAGAGCAGCCGCAATAGCAAAATAACATGCTGACCATATCTCATATTCGAGGAAGCTCCATTGCGTTTCACTTGCCATACTGAGGAAAAACGGAATCAGGAGCAGTACAGGCGTAATCATTAACAGACAGCCTGCGGCACTCCATTTTCCAAGGGGAATATCATTTTCCTTTTTTCTTATTTGTCTTGCGATTAACCGAATAAGTTTTGTCCATAAAGCAATAAAGCCAAAAATCACAGCTATAAAGCAAAATATGATCGTTATATTTATTTCAGAATAGTCTGAGTCGCTTAAAACCAGATAATCCGCGGAAGGCAGCGCAAGTTTTTCAACATAGTCTGTTTTCTGATATGTACAGATTGTGTTTTTAAGTTCTTCCTTTGTAACCGGTACAATATTGAAATAGCTGAGTATTTTTAACGGTCCGGTGAAATTGGTTGCCGGGGACATGACGATACCGTCAATTCCATCGTGTACATCAGCAGATGGTTTTCCCATGATAAGCTGAACCATTTTATTAGCGAAATTATATTCACCGCACTGATTGGTCAATACGATCATACCGATTCCCGTTTTGGTGTCAAATTGCAGCTGACTTGTACAGCCTGACGTAGCACCGCTGTGACCGATAACATTATCGCCAAATTCCAGCGTCCAAAAACCGTGGCAGTTTGTAGGAAAATCTGTATTGCCGAGGTAAGCACTGGGTGAAATCATTTCCTGATAAGTTTCTTTTTGTTGAAACAGCGGCGAATCAGGATCAGCAATTGCTCTTGCATAAGCGATAAAATCATCAGGTGTGGATGTACACATTCCTGCCGGGTAAATGTTTATATATCGGTATGTATTACCTGCATATGTGCCGTCATTGTAATAACATTCAAGTTCCTTTCTTTTTTGAGCAACATAAGGATTATCACTCAGATCAGGTTTGAGAGATGAATTTTTCATTCCGAGCGGTTCAAAAATATTTTCTCTTACATAATCATAAAACGGTTCACCGCTGATACATTCAACGATGTATCCGGCAAGGGCAGCACTCCAGTTGTTGTAGGAAGAAACTGTTCCCGGTCTGAATACCTGCTGCGGCTGATGCATTTTAAGAAACTCGCCGAGAGATACCACTTCTTCCGGATAAGGAGTTTCTACACCAAGCATCATGTTTTCAAATCCGGCATTGTGATTCATAAGATTCAGCATTGTTACCGGTTCATCAAAATGAAGATTATGCAGAAAATTTTCAGGAAGGTACTCTCTGATATCTTTGTCAAGATCAAGTTTACCTTGTTCTTTTAACTGCATGGCGCTTACCCAGATCAAAGTTTTGGTAACGCTGCCCCATTCAATTACATGGGTCTTATCAAGAGCAATCTTTTTTTCTTTATTAGCATAACCGAAACAGTTGCTGTAAATGATACCGTTTTTATCAAATACTGCGGTACTCATACCGGCTGCTGTTGATTCATGTTCAAGATAAAAATTCTCGATTGTGGACTGAACATCTTTAACGGAAAGACCGGAAGGGGTTTTTTCATCCTGTTCTGCTGCATATACAGAAGCGGATGGCATCAGCATACACAGAATCAGAAAAAAACTAATAACAGAACAGGATAGATAATACGGTTTCGACAATAAACTATTTTTTTTCATAAATTAACTCCTTATTCATATTTTTAATACTCGGTTGTATAAGTCTGAAATTCCTTTATCTATGCGTTTTTTGTTATCATATGATTTACAATTTTTCTCCGCTGTAATCCGTCATTTTCGCAGCTTTTGCGTCGAAAACGGTTTTTTTGACTTTCGGAGCGGGGTTTGTGCCGCCTACGGCGGCACAAACCCTCGCCTTTTTACAATCGGCTGCATATTTTTGGGGGACATGCAAAGATGAACAGTATTTCATAAATGAGAGAGCGGAGAATATAAAATTACCCGAAAGCCTTTACCTACAAGGCTTTCGGGATTAAAAATTAAAGTCGAGGTGACAGGACTCGAACCTGCGGCATCTTGGTCCCAAACCAAGCACTCTACCAAACTGAGTTACACCTCGGCGGCTTGTTTATTATATTACAAAAAAAACATTTTGTCAACAGAAAAATCAATTTTGCCCGAAAAAATTTAATAAAAAAATAGATGCCGCCCAAAATGGACGGCAGTTTTTTAAAGTCCGATACCGGCGAAGTTGTAGCTGTTAGCAATACTTGCAAATGAAACACCGAGGATTGCGAAAAGAATAACATAAATAACAATAATGATTGCATAAACAATCAGAATTGAACGGGCATAGTTTTTAACATTCCTGTTGGTGTTGCTGCCGAAACCGTATACGAAAAGCATAATAATACCCACAAGCGGAATAGCAAAAAGGAAGTTATAGCCGATATATCCCCAAGGGCTGATCGGTGTAGTATCTTCCATATTCATATTCATCGGGGCAAAATTCTGTTGCATAGGCGGCTGTGACTGATAGGGCTGATTTGGGTTGTAGCTGCTGTAGGTAGATGGAGCAGCTGTAGGAACGGGACTCTGGAAACTCTGGCTGGAGTCATAGGACGGCTGTGTCTGAACGGTGGCGTTAATAACTTTTGCACCGCATGAAGTACAGAACGCTGTTCCTTCCGGAAGTTCGGCTCCGCATGATGTACATCTCATAATAAAACCTCCTGACCGCATTACTGCGGATATGATATAAAATCCAATACAAAAAATTGTACGTAGACAGCTTCCGAATTGTTTTCTTCAGAAGTATCTCACCTCTATTTTACCATAGGATGAGTGATTTGTCCATAACATAAACAAATATATATCTTATTATGATTTTTGGGCATTTTGACGAAAAAGGGATAAGCCGACATAGTTACTATAAAAACGAACGGACGCAATGTGTTTTTGCAGTATGAGCGGTGGATAGTATTATCAGTTATCATGGATTTTGGCAGGGAGAAATTTCCCCGGACACGATATTTGTCTGCAAATAATTATATTATCGAAAACTGAAGTATACTGCTTTTGACAAACTATTTTCAGATGGTTCATTATAATAGAACTGTCAACAGACACACTTCCCGGTTGTTTGCCGGTTCAAATTATTCATAGGGGTGGTTTATTTGAAAATAAGTGAACTTGTCCGTAATGTCGATTTTCATAATCTTGCCGCACACGAAAATGCAGGAAAGCTTCTTGTTCGTGCAGCTGTATTTGCTTGTTCCTTTTTATTTTCGGGGGCATCTGTTTTTGAATCTTATGCACCTTTTGGAGTATCCGCAGTGGCAGCGGTTCCGTTTCCATATGTATTCTTTTCATTTGCCGGTACGATTTTGGGATACATAATATTTCCATCCGGTACCGGCAGCTTTCGGTATATTGCCGCCGCAGCTGCTGTTATTGCCATAAGATGGACGTTGAGTGATATAAAAAAACTAAATTCTCATTCTTTTTATGCAAGTGTGGTTGCTGTTTTTCCGGTGTTTGCAACCGGTCTTGCCGTTATGAGTGTCAGCGGTTTCACGACAAAAAATCTGATTCTTTATATTGCTGAATCGCTTCTTGCCGGAGCAGGAGCATATTTTATTTCCAGAACAGCTGTTATTTTGTCAGGAACAAGGTCCGTTGGTATGCTGATGCCTCAGGAACTTGCAAGCCTGATTCTTACGGGCTGTATTGCATTGCTGGCACTTTCAGGATTGAAGGTTGCCGATATCTCTGTAGGCAGAGTGGCTTCTGTATTGGTAATTCTGTTTTCGGCACGTTACGGAGGAATATCGGGAGGTGCGGTATCGGGTATTGCTTCCGGTGCAGTATTGAGTCTTGCCGGCAGTGAATTTTCTTTTATCGGTGCATGTTTTGCTTTTGGCGGATTAATTGCCGGACTGTTTTCACCTGTCGGAAAAATAGCAGGGTGTATTTCTTTTACATTGGCTGCCGTAATTACTTCTTTGCAGGCCGGGCAGCCGGAGAGAATTGTTATTATGTTTTATGAAATTCTGATCTCATCAGTTATTTTTTTATTTTTGCCTGAGAATGCCGCAAATTTTCTCAGAGCCGTATTTGTATCATCAAATGACGATGAGCATACGGAGGGACTGAGAAAATCGATTATCATGCGATTGGATTTTGCATCAAAGGCTCTGTCGAATGTATCCGATGACGTAGAGGCGGTTTCGGAAAAGCTTTCTAAAATTATTACGCCAACAATGGAGGGAGTATATGAAAACGCTGTAGAAAACACATGCAGCCGCTGTGGTATGAGAGTTTTCTGCTGGGAACATCGTGACGGGGTAAGCATAGATTTATTGAAAAGGACAGGAGAAAAACTGAAAGCAGAAGGAGAGATCACACCTGCCGATTTTTGCGAAGAATTTCGTCAGAAATGCTGCCGTACCTCTGAGATGGCATCAGCTGTCAATAAAGCATACAGCAGTTATGTTGCATCACAGGCAGCGGAAAAAAGGATTGATGAGGTAAGACAGGTTGTTGCAGGGCAGTTTTGCGGTCTTGGGGGAATTCTTGAAGAAATGGCAGAGGAATATTCAAATTATGAAGTATTCGACAATGAATTGACGGAAAAAATCACCGTCAAGCTTAAAGACATGGGACTGACACCTAATGCCGTTAGCTGCCGCATTGATTATCTGGGTCGGATGACGATAGAGGCAGAAATAAACGACAAGGAAAGCGGAAAACTGCGCCGTGCGCTGCTTGTACATGAACTGAACAAAGTATGCGGAAGAAAATTTGATACTCCCAGTATTACCACGGCTTTTGGAACGATACGAATTATTATGTGTGAGAGGCCATGTCTGGATGTGGAAATAGCAACTGCACAGCATATCAGCGGTGATGGAAAATTATGCGGTGATCATTTCACATATTTTACAGACGGAACCGGTAAGATGACATCAATTATCAGTGACGGTATGGGTACAGGAGGCAGAGCGGCAGTTGATGGAGGAATGGCATCGAGTATTATGGAAAAGCTGATTAAGGCAGGATTAGGCTATGATTGTTCGTTAAAGGTTGTGAATTCTGCCCTTCTGGTAAAATCAGGTGATGAATCCCTTGCTACATTGGATATTGTATCGATTGACCTGTACAGCGGCAAGACAAATTTTATGAAAGCCGGAGCAGCTCTCTCATTTATACGAAAAAAGGAGGAGATGTATCGGGTAGAAACTCCGTCACTTCCCGTCGGAATTTTACCGCAGATCGAGTTCACTTACACGGAGGATGATCTGGATGACGGAGATATTATTGTAATGGTTTCAGACGGAGCGATAGCAACAGGCGAAGATTGGATTGAAAACATCATACTTACACGTGAGCATCAGTCTATGCAGCAATTAGCGGACAGCATCACAAGTGAAGCCATTGCCAGACGAAACGACGGACACGATGATGACATAACAGTTATTGCCATGAAGGTAATGAACAATTGAATGTAGAATGGGTGGGCAAGGCTGCTGAAATTTACGGGTCAAGCAGATTCTATAATAATGTTCACAATTAAATCTACATTCTGTATTTATTTAAGCGAACATCCCTGAATAATATTGCGAACTTTAAGTTCATGATTAATTAGGTTAAGCACCCGTTTTTTATTGCCGCTCCATTTTGGAGCGATAAGTTTTTGTTTGTTTCCATCCCCTGTAAGCCTGTGAATGACCATATTTTCAGGCAGAATTGAAATAATATCACATACAATAGAAATGTATTCTTCTTCTGTAAGTGCTTCAAATTCATTTCTTTCAAACATTTGCGCTAACATGGTTCCTTTAAGAATATGGAGCAGCTGAAGCTTAATGCCGTCAGAACCACAGCATGAAATATAGTTTGCTGTATTGAGCATTTGTTCCTTTGATTCCTGTGGAAGTCCGATAATCATATGTGTAATGACATTTGCACCTGTATCGTGAAGTTCTTTGACAGCTTTTGCATAAACATTTGTCGGATATCCCCGATTGACCCGTTGGGCGGTGTTGTCATCGGAAGTCTGGAGTCCCAGTTCTATCCATACTGGAATGACAACTGCAAGTTCTTCGATCAGCCGCAGCTTATCGTGTTCCAGACAATCGGGACGAGTGGCAATATCGAGAACGGCGATATCATCTCTTTGAATAACATTCCCAAAAAGCTCTCTGAGATATTCAGTGGGTGCATAGGTATTGGTGAACGACTGGAAATAGGCAATAAATCGATTTCCTTGAAATTTATCAGTGATCAGTAGTTTGGCTTGTTCTATCTGTTGGTGAATATCAGAGCCTTTTTTCACGGCAAAGTCGCCGGAACCTTCTCCGCTGCAAAAAATGCATCCACCGGTCGAGATTGTTCCGTCACGGTTGGGACAGGTCATTCCGCCGTCCAGAGAAAGTTTATATAGCTTTTCACCGAATTTTTCTTTTAAATCGTAATCAAGAGAATGATATCTTTTTCCGTTCCACATATTTCCTCCTATGCGGCTTGCCTGGCACGATTCAAAGAGGAAAACCACAAGAGGGCATTGCTCTCTTAAGGTTTTCCCCTTTGACAATCCCTTTTCCTTAACCCACTTACAACCGCCGCTGCCAGCGTGACGCCGGACCCTTACCAACCGGCGAGCCGCCGGTCCTTACTAATGACCACAACTGAACACAGATTCAACATTATTACAGTCGTCTGCTTTTATTGATTCAATGTTTGGTATTTCCTGTTGCGATCAAATGTTTTGAGAATAGATCGTATAAATATTTTCAGTTTTTTTAGGAAAGGGGTTTGGGGGATAACCCTTTGTTTTCAAACAAAGGTTTTCCCCCAGGGAAATAAAGGTTTTCCCCCAGGGAAATGCGTTTCGGCGGCGGCTGTGTTAAACTAATTGACCCTTTATACAATTTATGTTACAATAATGACTGCACTGTTAAAAGGTGCAGTCTATTTTTTTCGGATGGTGTATTTCATGAAATCGGATTTTTTAAAGGGTACAGCGGCAGGAATCCCAATTGCACTTGGTTATCTTTCTGTGTCTTTCGGATTCGGTATTATGGCGCAGGGGGCAGGTATATCAGTTTTTGAAGCATTTATGATTTCTCTGACTAATCTGACATCTGCCGGACAGGCGCAGGGAGTGGGAATCATTGCCGCAGGCGGTACTTTGCTGGAAATGGCGGCGGTACAGCTGATTATCAATATTCGATATGCGCTGATGGCATTATCTCTTTCTCAAAAGCTTGATGACCGTTTTACATTTCCTAAAAGACTGATTGCAGCATATGGTATTACAGATGAAATTTTTGCTGTTTGTTCAACTGAAAAAGGTAAAATCACTCCAAATTATATGTATGGAATTATTGCAATATCTACGCTGGGATGGGTAACGGGTACTCTTCTCGGAGCAGCAGCCGGAGAAATTCTTCCCTCATCCATTACTGCGGCACTGGGGATTGTGCTATATGGAATGTTCCTTGCTATTATAATTCCGCCGGCTAAAAAAGAAAAGAGTATTCTTTTTGTTGTAGTTATTGCTGCATTGTTAAGTGTTCTTTGTAAATATGTTGTCCCTTTCCTGTCCGGAGGTTTTGCGATGATATTATGTGCACTTACAGCAACATTACTTGGAGCACTTTTGTTTCCTGAAGAGGAGGAAGATGATACATGAGCATATGGATATATATAGCTGTAATGGCAATTGTAACTTATCTGATAAGAGTAATTCCTTTTGCGTTATTCCGTAAAAAAATCAGTTCAAAATTCATCAGGAGCTTTCTCCATTACGTACCCTATGGAGTACTAAGTGCAATGACAATGCCCGCTATTTTTTACAGTACTGGTAATATAGCAACCTCATCTGTTGGAACAGCTGTGGCACTTATACTGGCATATTTTGATCTTCCGCTGATTGTGGTAGCTCTTGCAGCAGCAGCATCGGCATTTGTTTCCGGATTATTTCTTGGGGTCGGATGATGTGATTGCCTTAAATGTGTGTGTCTACAGTATGATAAGTATTATGCTTCAGTTTTAAAGATTCTGAATAACAGCAAGGTAAGGTTTAATGGTTTTGTATATTGCCTGTCTTTGCTGCATAGAGCCTGGCATACGCTTGATAAAACTATGATAAACGTCCTGCAGATTGGAAGAACGTTTCTGGCTGATGATGCTGCATATCTCGTTAGCTGCATTTTCATCATGTTTGTTGAATCGCAGCGCAGTTACAATCAATGAGTAAAGGCGTTCCTGTTTTGTGGGCAGGTACAGCTGCATCATATCATTACGAAACGTTTCGTCACTTTTAAACTGTGAGTAGATTTCTTTTGCTCCTTCTGAGCCAAATCCGATCGTGAGTATTCGGTTGATCATTACCAGATCATTTGCTTTTACACTGCGGCAGATATCTGTAATGTACTGTGCATTTGACATCTGATGAGGTTCATTATTTTTGTCCTCTGCGGTAGTATCAATCATTTTTTCGACACGCTTTTTAGTATTTCGGCGGTTGAGTTTTTTTTCAACGGCAGCAGGTGTTTCTTCTATCGGAACAAGATCTCTTTTTGGGTTAATAATGATCTCTTTCGGATTAGCTGACTGAGGACGGCTGGCAGACTGTTTGTTTGTAAGCAATGCGTTTTTAACAACAGCACCGTTTGATTTTGACGGTTTGTTTTCATCGGAAATATTTTTATCAGGAACAGGTTTATGATCCGAATGGTCAGGTTTGTTTTTTCCGGCTTGTTCCTGTGCCGGAAGGGGTTGTTTTTTTACGCTGTCCTTTTCTGCCGATACAGATGATTGGTCTTTTGCAGTTGATTTGTCTTGTGAATCAATACGATCGGCAGTATTTTCATGCGGATTCATAACTTTTTTAATTCTGGTTCTGACAGCAGTTTTTGATTGACGCTGATATGAACCGGCTGTTGTCTTTTTTCGTTTTGGCTTAGGTTTAAATTCAAATACAGCAGGCTTTGCTGACGAAGATTCAAGTTCGGTCAGTTGTACATCATAACCCATTTCTTTCCAATGTTCGACAGCGGTGGTATATCCCTTATCGTTTGAATATATCACATACTGACGTTTAGGGTGTTTTCTGAGCAGATATGACAGTACTCCCATCAACTGAAGATCAAGTGCATTATCACCTGAGATACATTCTACAAATTCAATATTCTTGATTTTAGTGACATTCAGCAGAAAATCCTCCAGTCGTCCTGAATGATGGACAGTATAGAAAATAATAATCTTATCGTTCTTACGGGAATTGCCGATAATTTCAAACAACCTGTTCTGAACATTTTCCGAATCAATCAGAATATAACGTTTTTTCAAATTTTTCACTTCCTCTATAGTGTACATTTTGTGGTTCCATAAGAAAATAACGAATCGGATTCTATGTATAATAAAAGCATTATCCGGTCAATTACTGACATCATGCTATTATTTTTACGCCCCGCCGGGGGCGGGGCGTAAAAAATCAATAAGCAAGAACTTCATGTCCGTTTTCAGTGACAAGCACCATAATTTCCCATTGAGCAGAGGGCTTTTTGTCGGCAGTGTAAATAGTCCAGCCGTCTTCTTTATCACAATAAACCTTATCTGTACCCATATTTACCATTGGTTCAATGGTAAATATCATGCCGGGAACCAAGAGCATTTCTTCTCCTGCCTTGGAAACATAGCTGACCCATGGATCCTCGTGAAATTCAAGTCCTACTCCATGACCTCCGATTTCACGTACCACAGTGTAGCCGTTTTTGACAGCATGTTCGTGAACAGCTTGCCCCATATCGCCGAGGAATGTCCATGGTTTAACCATCTCCAATCCTTTTTCGACACATTCCCTGGTTACTTCTACAAGTTTTCTTTTTTCCTCGCTGACATTACCAATGCAGAACATTCTTGAGGAATCGGAAAAATAGCCGTCCAGAATAGTACTGACATCTACATTGACGATATCCCCTTCTTTGAGCACAACTTTATCAGAGGGGATTCCGTGGCATACGATCTCGTTAATAGAAGTGCATACGCTTTTCGGATATCCTTCATAGTTGAGCGGTGCAGGAATACCGCCCATTTCAGCAGTTTTTTCGGCGACAAGATCGTCAATCTTCTGTGTTGTCATTCCGGCTTTAATGTTTTCTGCAACATAATCAAGCACAGCAATGTTGATTTTACAGCTCTCTTTGATTTTTGCAATCTGATCGGGAGTTTTAATCAGACTGTGATCCGGAACCTCATGTCCCTGACTTTTAATATAGGCGATTTTTTCATCAAATTCCTCATGGCATTTTTTATATTTTTTTCCGCTGCCGCACCAACACGGATCATTTCTGCCTAATTTACTGCTCATGGTTTTATACAGTTCCTTCCTTTAATAAATTACGCTTATTTGTCCGTCGGTCACGGGCAAAAACAGGGTAATGCTGAATGTGTATGAGCTTAGTGTCAGCACGACCTGATAAAGCAGTGTCGAAAAAAGACTCTTTAATACTAATAAGGCAATCTATGAAAGCCGTTTCATAAAAACTCCTCCTTCCCACCGGAAAGGGGGCAGGGGGATGGGCAAAAGAAGCGCACCTGTCTTTATTTCGGAATATACCTATTATACACTTAATTTTTCAAAAAGTAAATAGCATAATAGTAAAATTCATCTAACCGGCGGGTCGGCGAATCCTGAATGTGAAATTTTATTCGTTTACCACAGATGTTATGCATCGCACCGTCCACAACAAACCCTCCTCCCACTGGGAAGTGACAGGGGGATGGGCAAAAGAAACGCACCTGTCAGCAGATTTTTGCATAAAATGTATCAAGACAGTCAATGCCGAAATAAAAAACTGCCGAATACAAGCGGTATGGCTGTTTTGTTATCAGGAAGTTTCTATTCGGCAAATGATTGTTAATTCAGGACGATATGCGTCTGTATGGAGATGAATGATATGATCTGTAATTATGAAAACTGCCCTTGCCGCCCCGACAGGGAGGAAGGCTGTAACAGATGTGAAAATGGTTTGGCAGTATTGATAGGAATTATCGGTGGTATTGTATTTACAACGATAACTGTATTGCTTTTTATTAATGGATTCTTAGCCGGACTCGGTCTATCGGGATGGGTTGCTCTGGTAAGTGCAGTTGTTTATCTGTTTGCTCTGATTGCACTTGCGGCTGTGTCAGAAGAAGGAAAAGAATGTATCTGCTGTTCTCTCGGTTCACTTATTTTCGGTATTTTCGGAACAATTTTTTCCGGATATCTTAGTGTAGCCACGACCATTACCGTCGGGGCAGTATTCTCAACGGTAATAGTTGGTCTTACAGCATTTTTCTTTGCTTATATGATTATAAGTACACTGTTCCTCATCCGATGCGTTGCCCGCTGCTGTGACTGATACCAATTTCAGATGAATAAATTGACAGCTTTTTTTATAAGCAGTCTGTGTTTTCGCCGCCCGCCTGCAGCGGGCGGCGAAAACACATTCAAAAGCTCAACAGTTTACATAGGTTCAGCTTTTGAGTATTCGGTACAGGTAGTTCAGGTTAGTATTATGTCAGCCAATCAGTTCAATAATTCCGACAGCGTGTTCAAGTGCATTGTGGTAGGCATTAAAGAAGGTTCGCTTAAGTGCAAGATTATCGCCGGTATTCAGATATTCGTGACGGTATCTCTTTGAAAGTCGGATTTCGTCCCTTATTTTTGAGCGCAGCACCGAACGGTAAGATCCGTTTTCTTTAATCGGTACAGGACGTGGATCAAATTGATAGCCTGTCATTTTACGGTAAATTCTCATTAGTTCCTCTGCTGTATCCTGACAGTCATCTGAAAATTCATCGAGTATTTGTTTATCTTTGTCATTAGGTGCGGATTTGGCAATAATACGGTAAAGCTGTGCGTTGTGCAGTTCCATATTAATCATTTCTCCAAGCTTCCTCGGTATATTATTGATGTAATTCAACGGGATCACCTCTTAATAAGCAGTCAGTGTTATTTAGTGGTATTAGTGCGTTAATCATGCGATCGCTGATTAATTATATGCGGTGACAGAGTATTTTTTGCATTCGAAAGTTAAAAATTTTCTGTAGGTACAGAATAATATCTGAATCTGTGGAGTTGAATTGATGAATTATAATAAGGAAAGTCCTTATGGGTTAATCATTTCCTGACTGCGGGCGTGCGCAGCACGACCGCAGCCGTCCACAACAATGGGCTGTGGTTTCTTTTAAATTTTAAAATGCAATTTACTTAGCACTTTATGATATTTATGAGAAAGTGCGATAGCGGAAAAGTTGTTTTAAATTTCTTAAAAAGAATATTATATAGTGTTGATTTTGCTATAATAAATGATGTATAATTGTTTTTATTAAAAAGGAATTTTAAAAAGGATAGGGGTTAGCCTATGAGAATGAGAAATAAACCTTGGGCGAAACCGGAGCTTGAGGCATGCGAGTATTTTATAAAGGAACCTGAATTGATAAAAAATCAATGGCATATGCGCTTTTCGAAAGAGCAGCCTGTTTATCTTGAACTTGGCTGCGGTAAAGGCGGTTTTATTGCACAGGCGGCAACAATGCATAGAGATATCAATTTTCTGGCAATTGATCTTGAATATAAAATGCTCGGTCTTGCGAGAAGAAAGGTTTCGGCAGCATATGAGGAAAAAGAACTGCCGACTGACAATATATTGCTGACGGCATATAATATTGAAAAAATTTCTTTGCTGTTCGGGGAAAAAGACAATGTAGACAGAATCTATATAAACTTTTGCAATCCGTGGCCGAGAAATAAGCACAAAAAACATCGGCTGACGCATCCAAGACAATTGACACAGTATAGGAATTTTTTGAAAAACGGCGGAGAAATTCATTTTAAAACAGATGATGACGAATTGTTTGAAGTAAGTATCGGGTACTTTGAGGAATGTGGTTTCCGGATTAAATATGTAACAAGAGATCTTCACTCTTCTGGATATGAACCTAATATTATGACTGAACACGAGAAAATGTTTTCTGATGAAGGAATTAAAATCAAATTCCTGATTGCTGAAAAAGCATCAACGGAGGGTGCCGGCATGACACCGGAGCCTCAATAATCCCCGCGGTCCGCCGGTCGGAATGAGGTGTTAAATTGAAAAAAGTAAAAAATTTGATAAAATGTGCTTTTTCTGCTTTTTTGACGGCTGCTATGCTTTGCGGCTGCAGTGATATTGGCTTCGGCAGCCAGTCTATGCTCCGTCCGCCCAGAGCAACAGGAAATGAAGCGGCATTGCAGGAAATCCTCAGTGAGGTTGCCGGCAGCAGCTATACGCTGAAATATCCCCAGACAGGTGATTACCGTTCCGCAGTCAATATCTTCAAAGGAGAAGACGATAAGGAGTATGCAGCGGCTTTATATTCGACGGAAAATGATTCAAAAATGAATATATCCATTATGGAACATGATGAAAAAGAATGGAAACTTTTAAAAAGTTTCTCTAATCCCGGCGTTGGAGTGGACAGAATTATTTACAGAGATATCAATTCTGACGGGAAGGCTGAATTTATCGTCGGATGGACGAGTTATACGTCTGGTATAAATTCACTCGGCGTATACTCTCTGGAAAACGAAACGGTTCGTGAAATGCGAATGGAGGAAACATACAGTGATCTTGTGATAACAGATCTGACAGGAGATAAAACGGATGATATTGTCCTTTTATCATTAAGATATAACCAGACACCTTCTACTGCAAAGCTTTTGCAGTATTCGGAACAGGAAAAACGCCCCATCAGTAAATTTGCATTTGATCTTGATTCGGAAGTGACCTCATTTACCAATGTAACGTGCGGAAAAATTGATTCCAAAACGACCGGCATTGTAATCGATGGGGAAAATGCATCCGGACAGTATTCCACACAGGTTATTTACTATGACAAAAAAACCCAGTCGCTGACGGATCCTTTGATTACGGAAACAGATCCGGGTCAGAAAAGAAATATAACCCTGCGTAAGGAAGTAATTACTGCAAGAGATATTGACGGTGACGGAGTGATAGAAGTTCCCGTGATTTCTGATATGTCTGCTCCAAAAGATGTTAAAGCGGGAGAAATCTGCAGCTGCACCGCATGGCGGCAGGTGGATACCGAAACAGGAAGCATGAATACAAAAATGAATGCAGTAATTAACTATACGGATGGTTATTATTTTGTGATGCCGACAAGATGGGGAGCAGATGTAACTGCACTTTCCGATAGTGAAAACAGGATTCTCACGTTTTATATATGGAATAGTGATACGGCTTCTCTGGGGGATAAGCTGCTTGAAATACATAGGTTTAACCGATCGGACTGGGATAAGGCTGAGCAGAGTAATTATGTGATGCTTCAGTCCGTAAAGAAAAATGGCCGTGAATATATTATTGCGGCACAGATGTTCGAGGCAGCTTCAATAGGTTCTTTGAATATCAGAAAAGACGAACTTGAGAACAATGTCAAGCTGATATAAGATATAATAGATAAAGGCTGGATTTTCCGATTTTTACAATGAGATGAGAAAACAAAAGAAAGGATGCTGTAAATATGAAAAATATACTGGTTGCAGAAGATGAAACTGCTATTCGTGACTTTGTAGTCATCAATCTGGAAAGAGCAGGTTATAACGTAACCGAAGCCGAAAACGGTGCTGTTGCTCTCAGAAAATATGATGAGGCAAATGGTGATTTTGATATTGCCGTTCTGGATATTATGATGCCCGAAATGGACGGATTGTCTGTTTGCAAAGAACTAAGAAAGCGTAAGGGTGAGCTGGGTATCATAATGTTAACAGCGAAAACTCAGGAAATGGATAAGGTAACTGGACTGATGCATGGTGCTGATGATTATGTGACAAAACCGTTTTCACCGATGGAATTAGTTGCAAGAGTGGATGCATTGTACCGAAGAATTGCTATTTCTGAAATGAGAAGTGAAAATAATTTCAAGGAAGAAATAAAATCCGGTGACTTTACACTGAATCTGAAAAATCATTCTCTTAAGAAAAGCGGCAGACAGATTGAACTGACTCAGGTGGAATTTCAGATTATGGAATATTTCTTTTCCAACCCCGGTACAGCTCTTGATCGAAGCGCTATTCTCAAATATGTGTGGGGCGAGCAGTATGTGGGGGAAGAAAAAATTGTTGACGTAAATATCCGTCGTCTGAGTATGAAGGTGGAGGATAATCCTTCTTCTCCGAAATATATAGTTACTGTATGGGGACTCGGTTATAAATGGGAAGCATAATCCGTTAAGCCGTTATTGGCATACGGAGTCTGTGCTTGTTAAGTTCAATTACAGACAGAATGGATAATGAGAGACGTCTGCTGAAAAAAAGGGAGGTTGGTTTGTGAAAGGTATTACAAAACGATGGGTGCTGAATACATTTGCAGTGATACTTATTATACTTTGCATATTGATTATTGCTTTTGCGCTGATCGTTCAGAACTTTTATTATAACGGTATCCGGCAGACCCTTGGCGGCCGTGCAAGTGAATTGGTCAATATTTACAGCGATTATAACGATAGCTTTATTGATACCGCAAGAGAATATGTTGAAAACTTCCCTGATAAAGAATTGATGGAGCTTATGGTTATCAATAAAGACGGAAAAGCAGTTATTAATTCTACCGGTTTTTCCCCTGATAACAGCGAGTCTATGATTGATTATGAAAGGGCACTCAGCAGTCCTGAACATTATGGTGATTGGCACGGAGATATCAGTTCGGGTGAAAATGTAATGGCATTGACAAGGGTTATTACCGACAGTAATGATAATCCGGTGGGGGCAATACGGTATGTTGTTTCTCTTGAGGAAGCAGACAGAAAGATTTTTATAGCAATCTCAGCAGTATGTCTTGTGGGACTTCTGATTATGTTTTTTATATTTATATCCAGTACATACTTTCTTAGCTC
>CACZPV010000202.1 GCA_902783065.1 uncultured Ruminococcus sp. | reverse complement strand
TTTCATCCATAATATGCTATACTGTAACATATAACCTCATTATCATTGATTCAACAACGAAAACACGAAACAGCCGGCACTATTCTTCAGTATAGCAGCAGAAAAACAGACGGAGTTTGCGGCAGAAACCAAAATATATCTATATATTCAAATTGAAAATAATGATCGTATAATACCCCAAAACCGGAAAATTTTAAAATGCATAGTTTGAAATCATAAACATATTTTTACGGAGAAATTCTATGAAACATTTTTATAATATCAGTCAGCAAGCCATGTCGGGAGATGCCCAGGCTCTGAAAAAGCTTCTTGTCCATTACGAAAACGATATACGATATATATGTACGGTGCTCACCGATAATCAACAGGAAGCTGAACAATTCTATCTTAAAACCACTAATTTGCTTTCGGTCAGAATAACTTCTCTTTCTTCCGATACCGATTTTAATATATATATAAGGAAGCTGTCAGCAGAAGTATGTTCAGACAAGCTTTCTGCCGACCATATTTCAGAAATATCTGAACAAACCGATGATAGCAATGATCTCATCACTATTTCCGAAAGCGGTAAGAAAAACTATACATATCTCTCTGACATACAACAGCGAATCTATTATTGTACAGAAAAAGAGGATTACCGTATATTTATTTTATTTTTTTACGTCGGACTTACAATTGATGAAATTGCAGCTTTATATGATGCTGATAAGGACCTGATCCAAAATAGGCTGAATACAGCTGTTTATAAAATAAAAAGATCCATCCCATCGATTGAAAACGACAGCACAATCCGTATAGACCTGAAAGCGCTGACAGAGCTTCTTGTAAACAACAAAGCTCCTGCCGGTCACAGAGTGTCATCTTCTCAGCATTTTTCATTTTTCAAGACTAATAAAGGAAAAATTATTATAGTATCAATCTTTGCAGTTTTACTTATGTGCGTTTCATTTGAAATATTCTACAATACATTCCTGAACGCACAAAACGTATCACCAGCTTATGACAACCCTTATCCTTCGGATAATCAGACAACGATAAATTACTATCAATATGACCCAGACCGTCCCACTGTCAGTGACATGATGCAGGATGCATCAGATGATATTTTATATACTGTTCTTGTCAGCGACACAACATCCTCATTTGAGGAATGTGGTCTTAAGCGGGAAGGCTTTGTAAAAAACAAAGGTGAGATTACATTGCTGGAGGTTATTGTTACCAATATGGATGCAGAGCCGGTCACCACCGATGACATTGAAGTATCATTCTCTGATGGTTCTCCGAATAATGAAAACGGAAAACGATACTTTGTCTACAGCATTTTTCCTGTAAATGATAAAACAAGTCTTATCAAAATTTTTGCTCCCGGCACTTATATGCCCGAGCAGTTTGAAATTGATCTTTACCGTAATAGGGAATTATTTACATCGTATATTCTTCCTTCCGATCTGATCCCGATTTCAGATATTTCCGATATTATTGTACACAGCGATATTTCAGAAACAAATTTGATTGAAGCAAACTCAAATGATATTGTAAGCTTGTATACACGTCAAAATATTCAGTCTTATTACTATGTTGTATCCTCAAAAATGAAACATCATGTAATCTCTGATAATACCTATTCAGCAACAGTTCAGCTTTATTTGATTCAGGTGGGCTTCGAAACTGCTGATAAACTAAGCAAAGACGATTTTCAGTTTCACCTCAACACCGAAGCACAGAAAAAATACCAGGATCAGATAAAAAACATCAGCTGTGAAATCGACTCAGACGATAATGCGGAATATCCTGATTATGGCTTATCAGTCACTTATAAGGTTGATATCTCTTTTAAAGAAAAAGCCCTCAGTAATGATCTCTATGAAATTGGCAATTACATTACCAACGGTTATTTTCTATATAATGGTCAAGGGCAGGACGCAAAAATCAATTTAATTAGTTATTGAAACTAATTCCTGATCAGCCGATTGTAAAAACAATCGCCCCGAAAGTCAAAAAGCAGTCGTTTTCGACGCAAAAGCTACGTAAAGATAAAAAATAGCACTCTGCACAGACTATAATGTCAGCAGAGTGCTATACTTTTTATTCTTTATACAATCATCCGACAAATCAGAAAATAACCATCCGGAATTCAGGTGATATTTTTACAAATACATTATATCAATCCTGCTTTTTCCTGATTCTTGATATGTTCTTCGTTCTTCTTTGCATAATATGCAACAGCAGGTTCTTCATCCGTAGCAGGCTTATGACAGAAATAATAGTAATCGGTCTGATTCGGATTCAATGCCGCTTTAATAGCTTCCAATCCAGGGTTGCAGATCGGACCGGCAGGCAGTCCGTCAATTTTATAAGTACTGTAAGTACTGGTAAAAGTACTTCTTAAAGAAGCAGGAACCTGACTGCGTGATTTATACGGATAAAATTCCGTTGAATCAAGCTGGAGCTTCATAAATCCTGTTTCACCGAACTTGTTCTTACCGCTTGTTTCCAGTGTTTCCAGACGATTATGAAGTACCGAGGAAATAACATACATATCATTGGTATCAGCCGCCTCAGCCTGAATAAGAGATGCAAGACATATTACTTCTTCCATTGTCATTCCGGCCTTTTCAGCTCTGCTTTCCACTGTTTCCTTCTTTTCATTTTTATCAAACCGCTGTCTGCTCAGATACAGCTTGCGGCGATAGTTAGCAAGGAATTTTCTTACTACCGATTCAGGATCCTCGCCGACATAGAAATCATAGGTATCAGGGAACAGATAACCTTCAAGACGATAATATCTGTCTTTTGTATTGGTAATACCTTTCAGAAACTCATAATCCTCATCCAGTTCATTAGAATTGCACAAATTGATGAATGCTTCTGCATTGCATACCTTATTTTTCTCCAGAAGTCCCGCATAATCATTCAGCGTATAACCTTCCGGGAACTGTATGGTCACAACGTCTGTTCTGTTCATATCAGACTGCATATAGTTAATTATAGCCTGATAGTCCTTATCCGTTTGAATTTCAAACGTTCCCTGTGTAAATCCGGAAGTTGCTTTTGTGATCATTGCATACAGCTTAAAGAAATTTTCATTCTTTATTACATTATTTTCCATAAGGATATCCGTAATCTGATCCAACGATGCATCCTTAGGAATCGTAATAGACACTTTATTGTTTTCATCAGAGGCTTCTCTGCCAACAGCCAGCATATCGTTCACACCGACCATAATATATTCACCGATCATAATTGACACGAAAAGAATCATAGTCAGCCAGATAACACGAAAGATCACACGGTTCTTTTTTGCCTTTCTTCTGCGGCGCTTTTTATCGGAGCGTTTAGCTGCCCTGAGTTCTTTTTTATTCAAGGCACTTTCGGCAGCTTCTGCTGATTCATCACTGTAGCTTGTCAGTTCTTCGGAATCATCTGTAAAATCAGTTATTCCGGCAGTACCATCATCACTTTTGATGTCAATTTCCAAATCCTCGGTTTGTTCGCCGTCTGATGCTTCTGCCGTATCAGGGACATCAGGAATATCATCAAGATCATCGAAATGAATCTTAAAACCTTCGATTTTTTCCTTTCTTTTCTGTTCAAGCTCATTATCCATCGGCTTAAACCTCCTCTTTAAAGATTGGTGTTAATGCGGCATATATTTTTCTGACTTTTCTTTCAGTCACTATCATATCCATAACAGCATCATATCTGTCATACGGTATTCTTTGTTTATAAAAGCAGTTTTCATAACACAGACCGATTTTCAGACCTTTAAAATTTTCAAGAAATCTGTCATAGTATCCTTTTCCGTATCCCATCCGTACTCCGGCAGCGTCAAACGCAAGTCCGGGAACAATACAAATCCCCTCATGGGGTTCTGTTTTTCTTTCACACTGTTCAGGATCCGGTTCCATAATACCAAAACTACCTGTTTCAAGTTGTTTTCGGCTTGAAATGATGTAATGCTCCAACCGGCAAGTATGCGTGACGCATTTCGGCACGACAACAGGAATATTCCTGCCCAATGCCATATCGATCAGTTTAAGAGTATCCACTTCAATTTCAGGTGAAGACACGTAGCAGTACAGATATGATACCATCAAACCTCCGAGAATATCAGACGTCCTTTCAAAAATCAAGCTGTCAGCATTATTTTTTTGTTCTGCTGACATAGCACGTCTTCGCCTTTTACATTCACTTCTAAGCTGATTCTTTTCAATCGTCAGTTCCTGCATTGTATTGCTGCCTTTACCTGAGCTGCTGATTCCCTGCCCTTCAAAGCTGACAGAAGTTCCAGACCAAACTCAACTGCTACTCCCATTCCTCTTGCAGTAATGATATTTCCGTCATGTTCCACATAACCATTTTCATAAACAGCACCCTCAAGATCCTTTTCAAATCCCGGAAAAGCTGTGGCTTTTTTTCCTTTTAACATTCCTAAATGACCGAGAATTGACGGAGCAGCACAAATAGCGCCAATAAGTATATTCCTTTTGCAGCAGTATTTCACAGCATCGATAACTGCAGGCGATTTTTCAAGATTCAGTGTTCCGGGCATACCGCCGGGAAGTATCACAGCCTCAACCTGATCATCCAGAACAACCTCATCTGTTGTTATATCAGCAATCACATCAATTCCGTGGGAGCTTCTGATTGTTTTACTTCCCACACCCACTGTTTTTATATTCACCTTGCCCCTTCTGAGAATATCGGCAGGAGCAAGTGCCTCCACTGTTTCAAAGCCTTCTGCCAGAAAAAGATATACCATAGCGAACATCCTTTCATCATTAAATTTTCAACATTGTTATGACTGTCTGACAGCAAACAACGATCATATACACTCGTGCATAACATGTAATCCCTGAAAATATGTATTTATATAATATTTCATTAGCAAAAACAGGTTTTTCCGGTTCCCGACACCAAATTATTAATACATCAGTGCATTATCAGAGATACCTGTCATTTATTCTATCACATTTGCCTGATAATATCAAGCAATTATTTATGATATTTGGTATGACTGAGAATATTAAACCCCCTGTAAATCTGCTCACAAAGCATAACCCGTGCAAGCTGATGCGGAAACGTCATCTTAGACATAGACATTTTAATATCAGCTGCTTTTTTAACCTCATCTGACAGTCCCCAAGAACCTCCGATAACGAAAGCAATATTTCCGCTGCCGTAGGATGCGTTATATTCCAGAACTTCTGCCAACTGTCCGGAAGAAAATACTTTTCCCTCAATACACATAGCAGCAATCTGTGTTCCCTTTGGTATTTTACCAAGAA
>CACZPV010000201.1 GCA_902783065.1 uncultured Ruminococcus sp. | reverse complement strand
TTTTTTCATGTTGAATACCTCTCTTATGAAATAATTTGATAAAAAGATTCTACTTGGGATATAACCTCCCTAAAAGTATATAATCAGCGCTGCTTATATTTTTATTATATCACTAAAAACGTGATTTTCAATAGCTTTTGGACAAAAAATGGGCTGGTCGGGCGTCGCAGTCCTAAAAATGGTACTGTATTTCAAATACATCCATTGGTTTGCAATCAAACAGGAGCATTTCGTTAATAATTGAAATATTATATGACAACGAATAAATCTATGCATGACTATACAATAAAAATATGTCAACAATAAAATTTTCCGATTAAGGTGAAAGTTCCATGTCTTTTGTCTGTATAGCAAGAAATATGTGAAATTATACTTATAGTATATATCTTCCTAATAAAAATGTCAATAGTCTGTTTATTATTTTCAATAATATTTTTAGACTGTATTGGGAGATGATAACGTATGAATAGTATTTCTAAAACCGTGGGCGCCAGAATTCGCGCCTATCGCCTTCAGCAAGGATTCACACAAGAGGAATTGGCGGAACGGGCTTCGTTGCATAACACTTACATCGGTCAGGCTGAACGAGGTGAGAAAAACCTAACCATCGCAAGTCTTGAAAAAATATTATCTGCTCTCAACATTTCTTTTTCTGACTTTTTCGCATATATGCCATCTTCCGATCAAAGTACCAGTATCGCTTCTGAATGTTACGAATTGATTAGTAAAAAAAGTGAAAAAGAACAAAAAATCATAAAGACCATTTTAGAAAATATTGACCTCCTGTTGAATCAATAGCTTCTCTTGAAGTGTTTTGCTTTCCATTTTTCCCGATTTCAATTATAACGATCAGATTCTATAAACAAAACAGACCAAGCTTAACTGATGACGGCTTAATGCCACCACAACGGCTTGGTCTGTTATTATTTTGAGGGTACAAAATTTGCACCACGTTAAACAAAGAAAAGAAAATTTATACGCATTTCTTCATAAAAGCAGCTTTTCAGGATTCTCCAATAACTATATAATCTTACCAGAATAAACAATAAACAAATCCTTTATGGTAAGCAGGACGATCTCAGTAAGTGTTTTCTCTATCTTTGTCTCAACATCCTCCGAAATGATAAACAAAGGATATGGTCTTACAGCATGAACACTCTTATTGCGAAGGACATAGCAATAGTCGCAGATTAAAAAACGTAACCGATCAATTGGCGTCTTTTTTCTGCTCTCGATTTTTTTGATAATAATGCTCCATTCTTCATCCTTATGCTTTTCTTGTTTTTTGCCGTTATAAATCGAGCGATGCTGGTAATAAGACTCAAGAAGTAAGGCATCAGAATATAAACCGCTGTTCAGTTTGCGAAATTTCTTATCAGACAGATTACTTAATACAAGATACCAGTTAAGCTGTTTCCAAAATGACTCTGCGTCCAATTTTTTGACCTTTGTGCTTGCAAGCATCATGTCATTTTCTTTTATCACTGTAGATAGCATAGTTATTTTTGTTTCCTCACTAACATACTGGTCGCTATCTGTACTATTCTTTGATCTTTCAACAGAATCAATGTATGTATACAGTCCGTTCAACGCACTCCATGCGGCACGAAAACGGTCATGGGAGAAAAGAACAAGCTGTGCTTTCACAAAATGTGTAATAATGACATAGAACGGCTTGCCTTTTTCACTCTCAAATATGACTCTTGCTTTTTCAACAGGAAGTGTAACGGATATGTCACAGTTTTTCCAAGTATTTGTAAACACTTCATGCTCTATGGATTCTGATTTTCCTTCGCAGGTATAGATGATGCTTTCCACATCTGGAATTGTACCGTGAACAACCAGATAAAAACATAAGGCTCTTTGCAATTCATAACGGATAATGCTATTGGGTGAATGAAACGCATCTGCTACATTCAGCTTTTTCGAGCGATCAAAAGAAATTGTAATCCTATTGGCACATACGTCAACCTGATCAACAACATTCTTTTTAAAAAAAGAAATCCCGCAATAATATTGCGTTTCATCACTGATGATGAATTTCACTTCAAGATTATGATGATACTTTGGCATTGATATCAGTCCTTTCAAAGATACGAGCGATCGTAAATCGGACAAAAAATGAATCAGGTAAAAACCTTTTATGGATATTCTATCACATAATTCAAATAATGCAAATAAATATCTGGTTTTATCCGATAAAAAAAGTAACTTTTTCATTGTCAGTATGATGCGTAAGACTGTATTTTCAGAGTGCAAAATTTGCGTTGCATTAAACAAAGAAAGGGCATTGCGTCATTCAGGCTTCAAGTGACGATGAGGACGATCAGGACGATGATTTGATTACCCCCTATACCTATCAAGATTTCCGTTCCCAAGTGTAAGCACCACATCAGAACACACCTGTTGAAGCCTGTGTGCCGATTTATGAGCCTTTTCCGAAAAAATCGGAAAAGTACAGCCGCAGGGCATTCAGGGCTAAAATCGGCGATTTGAGAAAAGTGAGAGAAGAACGAGTAACTCTCAGCATATCCGATTCTGTTATTTTAGAGAGGTGATGATGGAAGTCAGTCGCCATATCATACTTGCTTGTGAACCCAGCCAAATCGCTTTGGTTCTGCTGAAAGAGCCAAATGAAATTCTCTTTATCCTCTTGCATCTGAGCCAACCGAGACTTGGTTGGCTTCCTTTTGCGGGGGGATTTTTCTTTTTTGGGATCAACACGGATGGTTAAGGACAGTTCATCCGGAATAAAGTA
>CACZPV010000200.1 GCA_902783065.1 uncultured Ruminococcus sp. | reverse complement strand
ATTCCAGAATTTCCTCCAACAATGTGATAAATCATTTTAACCTTGGCGACAGACGTCTGGAAATACCTGTACCGATCGCCTATGAGCAGGATATCGCAAAGGCGAGAAAGGTAATAATGGATTATGTTTTGACAGTGGAAAATGTATTGAAGGAAAAACCGAATAAAATCATTGTCGATCGTTTCGGAGACAGCAGTGTGGAAATGATATTATATGTGTGGGTTGAATCGTGTAATTACTGGCCTGCACTTTACGAAATAAGGGAAGGTGTCAAAAACAGTCTTGACAAAGCCGGCATCGAGATTCCGTTTAATCAGCTCGATGTTCATGTGGATCATCAAACGGAGGTAAAATCATGATATTGGCTATTGATGTAGGAAATACAAACATTGTTTTCGGAGGAATTGAAAACGGAAAAACCAATTTTCTGTCAAGAGTTAATACCGACAGAAACAAAACAGAAGACGAATATGCGGTGATTTTTAAAACGCTTATTGAGATCAACGGATGCAAGGTTTCGGATTTTGATGGTGTTATTATTTCCAGTGTTGTTCCTCAACTGAACGAGGTTCTGAAAAAAGCAGGAACATTGATCACAGGAAAGAATCCGTTGATTATCGGTCCCGGAATCAAAACAGGGCTTAATATTCGTATTGATAATCCCGCCACACTGGGAAGTGATCTTGTTGTAGGTGCCGTTGCGGCTCTTGCTAACTATAAAAAACCGCTTATAATTATAGATATGGGAACGGCAACAACTGTTGTGGCAATTGATAAAAATGGAATTTACAGGGGCGGAATTATTGCACCCGGAGTTAAAGTAGCAATGGAATCTCTGACGGTCAATGCTGCGCAGCTTCAGAGTATTAGTCTGGAAACTCCTAAAAAAGTAATCGGAACTAATACTGCGGATTGCCTGCGGTCCGGAGTTGTGCTTGGCAATGCTGCAATGCTGGATGGTTTGATTGACAGAATGAGGGAGGAACTGGATGGAGAACCAACGGTAATTGCTACGGGTGGTCTTTCCTCAAAGATTATACCGAACTGCCGTCACAAGATTATTGTTGACGATGATCTTTTGCTTAAAGGTCTGGAAATTATTTATCGCAAGAATTGTTCATGAAAACAACATAGCAGTTATGTTGTTTTAAAAAATGTCATTTCAGTGCCGGCGTAAGATAACAGTAGTTTTTCATTGTCGAGTTTGTAATTCAATTCGATATTTCCGTAATCTTTTGTGACAACCGTGATTATTTCTTCATTTGCAAAGTAAATTCCGGTCAGCTTGGTTTTACCTTGATTGCAGGGAATACTTATGCTGATTATATTGTCGTGGAAGGTCAGTGTTCCTTTGTGGTCTTCACTGACCCATGTGTGTATACACAATTCCTGAGCGGCAGTTTCAGGAGCAGAAGGATGGCATGCGGAAAAACTTATTACAACGGCTATGCATATTATAATACTGATTGCTTTCGGATCAGACTTTTGCATAAAAAATCACCTCCTGTTCAGCAGACTGTATGAGGTTATGCTCCATAATTATGAAACATTACAGCTATTTATTCCGACAGTGGGATTTTTTTTGATGAAGTGAATCTGAATCCGTTATGTTGACGACATTGACCGGAAGTTGGCAGGAAATAGGCGAAATAAACAAAAATATGTTGATTATCGAACAATTATTCTGTAAATCCATGGTTTTTGCAGGATAGAGAAATAAAACTTGCATTTTGTCTTCTGATAGTTTAAAATGGTAACTGGCTGCGAAAAGCTGCTTTCGGCTTTTTATAAGCAGAAGTACGATTTTTAGTGTTTCACTGAATCTGAATCATTTTATAGGAGGAATTTTCATGTCCTTGTATTCAACAATGGATAAAACACAGCTTGAAGAAGAATATAAAAAGCTCAGCGAGATATATGCTGAGTATAAAGCAAAGGGTTTGTCACTGAACATGGCGAGAGGTAAGCCGGGCGCTGAGCAGATTTCTCTTTCCAATGGAATGTTTGGTGTTGTAACACCGGAAACAAATTTTAAAACCGAGGATTGTCCTGATATCCGCAATTACGGCAATCTCTATGGAATTATTGAAGCAAGAAGACTGTTTGCAGGTATTCTTGGTGTAGATCCTGAGAATGTTTTTGTTGGCGGTAATTCAAGTCTGAATCTGATGTTCGATACAATGGCATGTCTGATGAGACAGGGTGCGGGCGGTAAACCATGGAACAAGCAGGGAAAATTGAAGTTTTTGTGTCCCTCTCCGGGATATGACAGACACTTTGGTATTACCGAGTATTTCGGAATTGAAATGATACCTGTGCCAATGACTCAGACAGGTCCCGATATGGATATAGTAGAAAAGCTTGTCAGTGAAGATTCTACAATTAAGGGAATCTGGTGTGTACCTAAATACTCCAATCCTCAGGGAATTACTTATTCCGATGAAACAGTCAGAAGATTTGCTGCATTGAAGCCCGCTGCTGATGATTTCAGAATTATGTGGGATAATGCCTATATTATTCATGATATTACCGATACACCAGATCATCTTCTGAATATTTTTGACGAACTGAAAAAGAACGGCAATGAGGATATGGTATTTGAGTTTTGTTCAACTTCAAAAATCACCTTCCCCGGCTCCGGCGTTGCAGCAGTAGCAGCAAGCAAAAGCAATCTGAAGCTGATTAACGACCGTTATACTTATACTACTATTGGCTTTGACAAAATCAATATGCTCCGTCACGTTCTTTATTTCAAAGATGTTGATGGTGTGCTCGCTCATATGAAAAAACACAGAGCCATCCTTGAGCCGAGATTCAAAATTGTTGTCAGTATGCTGGAAAAAGAACTTTCTGATCTGGGCATTGCACGTTGGCAGAACCCGAACGGCGGTTATTTTGTCAGTGTTGATGTAGAAGAAGGATGTGCAAAGAAGGTTGTCGGACTTTGTAAAGAAGCCGGTGTTGTTCTGACGGGAGCCGGCGCTACTTTCCCGTATGGTAATGATCCTAAGGACAGTAATATCCGTATTGCACCCTCTTATCCGCCGGTAGAGGAATTGCAGGCAGCAATGGAAATTTTCTGTATCAGCGTTAAGCTGGCAGCAGCAGAAAAATTTCTCAATAAGTAAAAAAGAAAAATCGCTCCGTTCCAATGGGCTTTCTGCTTTTGGAACGGAGCTTTTGTTTTTTTTAGTTTCAAGAATCCAGTACTACACTAATGTATTTGCAGGCATACTGACGTTATGATTCATTCTGTTTTGACCGGGAAACATATTCCGTGTCATCCCGCCGCCTATTCCGCCGGAATAGGTGGTAACACCGCTGGAATTCACATAAGTAACTTTACTGTCTGAAAGTGTAAAGCTTGTGTATTTTTCAGCACCGGGAACTTTACCGTCAGCATAGTAATCATTATCAGCTTCATCGCTTGTACTTGTGCCTGTATAAACGGTATAGGATTCCCCGTTTTTCAGGTCAGGAGAACTGAAAATAAAGCAGCCATAGTTTTTCACAGGTGACATTTTTGCAATGACTTTACCGCTGCTGTCAAGAATATATACAGGTGTACCGGCTGTCATATTTTGTTCAAACAGTACCGCTATTGTGTTTTGTGTTGAGTCTTCTCCGGGCATCTCCAACATATCAGAGGTTCCTGCACCAATCAAGGTGCCTCCGCTGACCGTACAGCTTCCGTCATGATCAATAATTCCGTTGCCGCCGCTTGTTGTACCGTCGATAACTATATTGCCTCCGGTAATATTGAGTGTGCCGTTGCTGTCCAGACCATCACCCTGTGCATTGACGTGAATTGTTCCACCGCTTATGGTTAATACTGCTGAATTATTGACATTACCATGCATACCGCCCTGAGGATTTTCACCTTGCGGCATCTCAGGCATACTGCCCTGAGGATTTTCACCCTGCGGCATCTCGGGCATATTGCCCTGAGGATTTTCACCCACAGGCATTTCAGGCATACTTCCTTGTCCGTCAGAATTTTGTTCTGTAATATTCTGATTAAATCCAAAACCGTTTCGGAATTTCATACTGCCGTCCATACCGCCAAAACCGCTTTGGTCATTGCCTCCTGAACAGTTGATACCATCGTCAGCTGCATTTATATCGATATTACCTCCGGTAATATTAATAACTTCTGCTTCCAGTCCTTCATAGGAACTTTGTACATTGATCGTACCGTTATTGATCTCTAAAGTACCGTCAGCATGGACTGCATCGTCGCCGCTTTTGATTGAAGCAGAACCTCCGTTGATTGTAATGTTGCTATTACTATGAATCGCATCGTCATATGCATCAATGGTCAGCTTACCCGATGATATGGTAATATCGGCTCCGGCTTTAAGACCTTTAAAATGTTTATCTTCATTCGAGGAGTTTGAAGCGGTATTATTTTTCATAAAATCATTACTGTTTTTAATAGTTTTGTTGTTGTCAGCTCCACCGGCAGTAACAATGCTTATGGTTCCGCTGTTGATAATCATATTTTCTTCAGCCTGTATTCCATCATTGGAGCATATGATATTGATGTCAGCACTTTCAATATATACATGACCTTTTTCAGAGTCATCATCTTTTGAATATGTGGAACGCAAACCGTCGCCGTTATTTGCGTTAACGGTGATTGTACCGCCGCTGACATAAAGATTATCTTTGCCGGTAATGCCATGGTTTTCAGCATTAACGTTGATGGTACCTCCGGTGATTTTAAGCGTATCCTTTGAGGTGATACCGTTGTGAGCATTTGCATTGACGGTCAGTGTTCCTTCGCCGAGAATAGTAAGATCATCCTGAATAAACACTGCTGCATTCGGAGAATCATTTTCTTCTTCACTGTTTTCAGCAGACTTGACATAATCTTTGCCGTCGGTCAGTACATTGGTTGTACCTTTGTTAAGTAGCAGAATTGTTTTTCCGCATTTTGAAGAATATATGGCAGGAGCACCAGAACTTGTAATATCTGCGTTGTCAAGAACAAGTTTAACCTCGTCTTTTTTATTTGCAGCAATGACGATTTTACCCTCTGTCAGTTTTCCGCGCAGAATATAAGTGCCGGCAGAAGAAATTGTGATAGTTCCGCCGTCTGCTTTTGCACCGCTTCCAGTGATTTTTACGGATGTGCCGTCCAGTGCAATTCTGGTACTGTTACTCTCGTTATAGGTGGAATCAGTGTCGCTTTGCTCTAAGGTCACCGATGATTCGGTTTTTACGGAATTATCAGATACAGCAGTTGATTCAGTTGGGGACGGTGCTGAATTGATCAGTTTTTCTCCGTTATTCTGACCGCATCCGGATAATGTGGCTGATGCTGCGAGAACCGCACAGAATAATATAGTGGCGAATCGTTTTTTTATTCTCATATTATAATATCCCCCTGTTTTTCGGAATAGATTCCTTTTAGTTTATTGTAACCATATTATAGTATAAATTTTGAATTACAATATGTTGATGATATGAAACAAATGTAAATTAAATCTTAAATTTTTTTAATAATTTATTTTATTGTCTTACGCAGACAAAAAAACTCACAAATCCGGATGTGCTCTCTGTCATTAATCAGAATAAATCCCCACGCCTTTTAACAGCATGGGGATCCGGAGGTTATTTTGTATCTATAGCGGTAATATTTTTGAAAGAATCAAAATACTATAGCATTTTTTAAAATGTATGGTATAATATAGATGATAAGCTATCGCTTCACCATGGTTGAGGCAGTTGGTGATTATTTAGGAGGTTTACTATGGACTTCAAACTTGTAAAATGGAAAACCAATTATCTTGATGATTTTATTTACGCTATGAAAGACCCACATTTGTCGGATAATATGTGCGAAACTCTCCCGTATCCTATGGATACAGCGTTTGCCGTAGAATATATCAGCGAACGTATGCTTAACAGTGAAGAAAGACAGGTATGCCGGGCTATACAGTGCGGCGGCCATATTATCGGCGGTGTGGATGTGGTTTTTGGAAACGGAGTTTATGAAAAAAGTGCCGAGCTCAGTGTTTGGATCATAAAAGAATACCGTTGCCGGGGATTGGGTTCAGCGGCGGTTTCTGAAATGTGCAGACTTTGTTTTGAAACATATGATATTCTCCGTATAGAAGCACGTCCTTATTCCAATCATATAGAAGCAGTTCGTGCTTTGAAAAAAGCTGGCTTTATCCATGAGGGAACCGTACATAATGCCATATTTAAAAATAATAAATCCTATAACTACGAAATATTTGCATTGCTTCGTTAATGGATTGGTTCAGCTGTCGGATAATCCGTTATAAACGGACAGGAGAGGTATTCAACCGGTTTATGCGGGAACAACTGCCGGACGATCTTCACCAAGGCGGATACGGTCGGACAGCATTGCTACAAATTCGCTGTTTGTGGGCTTTCCTCTGCCATTGTGTATGGTGTACCCAAAATATGAATTAAGTACGTCAATATCACCTCTGTCCCAGGCTACTTCAATTGCATGACGGATTGCTCTTTCTACCCGTGAGGGTGTAGTGTCAAATCGTTCTGCAACGGCTGGATAGAGTTCCTTTGTAACAGCATTGATCATCTGAGGCTGCCTTACACACATGATGATGGAATCTCTGATGTAATGATATCCTTTGATATGAGCAGGTACTCCGATCTGATGCAGCATTTCCGTAACGGTACATTCCAGTTTGTTTTCCTGAGGAGCAGAAAAAACATACTCTTTCTGTTTTTTACAGAAGTCGATCAGATCTGAAATCCTGTCCAGCAGGTCATCTGTTCGAAAAGGTTTGATCATATAATAGGCAGCACCGGCTTCAATTGCCTCTCTTTCAATGATCGGACTTGCAAAATGTGATACAATTACGAAAACAGGTGAGTGGTTCTTGCGGCTTGCTTTGGTTTTCTTTATTACTCCTATTCCGTCAATTCCGCTCATGAATACATCTATCAGAACTACGTCCGGTTCAAAGGTTTCTATCTCTTCCAGTACTTTACGTCCGTTCTTTTCACAGAATTTAGGTATGAAGCCATGTTTTTCAAATACATTTGTATCAGGTGATACGTAGTCTTTTTCCTCTTCTGCAATTAACACTTTAAAATTGTTTTTCATGATTATTCCCCCATAAAAATTATAATAGCAGATAAGTATAAGCGGTGTTTTTTACCCGGTGCGAACGGGCAAAAAACAGTTAACAATAATTCCGCTTGTTCTTTGATAATAATATATTACCATATTTTACCATAATTGGCAATACTTATTATATATTTTTTTTTGAAATTTCGGTTTTTTTACCTGAATCGGTGAAGATCGGTACCGTTGATCAATAAAAGTGTAATTATAATGCGATGTTTTATGCAGTATTGACATTTTTAAAATCACCTGACAGGGATGGCTGCGGAAGTGCGCAGCACGCACACAGCCAGAATAAGATAAAACACGGAAATTCTTTTTTATAATCCATTGAGTCGATTTCACGTGTTCAGGTTTTAAAAAACGATAGGTCTGTTATTGTTGTTTTTGTATCATATTGTTGTGATAATCAGCCATGTTTTCTGCAAAAACGGCATAACCGTGTGACGGATCATTAATGAATACATGTGTGACCGCACCTGCCAGTCTGCCATTCTGAATAATAGGACTTCCGCTCATACCACGGACAATACCTCCTGTTTTTTCAATCAGACGGCTGTCCGTCACCTTTATGATCATATTTTTAGATGGTTCGCTGTTATCATAACTGATATCTTCAATTTCAATATCATAATATATTGGTTTGCTGCCGTCTACGGTGGAAATAATTTGCGCCTTGCCTTTTGTCACTTCCTGACGAAAGGCAACTTCTGCTTTTGTGCCTCCGGAAAAATCAGTATACGTTCCGTAAAGACCACATTCACTGTTGGCTTTAAGAAGTCCGATAGGTTCACCTGCGCTGAAAACTCCGCACAAGCTGCCTGGATTACCACCGGTTCCTTTGTCAGCCGATAAGATATCTGCCGGAACGATATCACCGTCAGACAATGGCATAAGACTTCCGCTTTCGTTATCATAAATACCGTGACCAAGTCCGGCAAAGGTTTTGGTTTTCTCGTCGGTAAAGGTAATTGTACCAATTCCGGCACAGCTGTCACGAACCCAAAGTCCCATTCTGTATAGTTTTAGTTCACTGTCAGGTGCAGGGACAATGGATGTGGTATAATCATCTCCGTCATGTCTGCACTTTAACAGGATAGGTTCACCGTTACTGCTTTCACAAATTTTCATTAGCTGTTCATTAGTTCGTAATTTTTCATTTCCGGCTTGCAGAATAATGTCACCGCATTGAATCCCCGCATCTTTTGCAGGACTTCTGATTCCTTTTGAGGTAGGCACATCTGCAATTTTAGAAACGACAAGACCATCAGTATACAACCGGATTCCAAATGGCTGACCGCCAAGTGTAACTATTTGCCTGTCGGTAAACCTGATATCAACTTCTTTGATAGGCAGGGCACCAAACAGCTTCAATTCTCCGGTTGTACTCAGAGTTCCTTCAGAATCTTCTGAAACGGGCGTATCACTGTATGTGATTGCATAAGATGAAAAGCTGCTGTCACCGTTTTTGGAACTGATTGTTATTTGATCCGGTGTATTTTGTGCTGCTGCTGCGCATACACTTAAAGTAAGCATACTTACAGCAGCAAGTATTCCACTGATCATTTTAATCAATTTTTTCATGAAATCAAAATCACCTCCATAATTATTTTGCCCGGATGAAGATGTTTTTTTAATTCCATCGAGGTGTAAGTTTTTCATCTGATGTAATTTTTTGATTATTTGTTGAATTATCATAAGGAAATTGTGATAGGATTTTCGTTGGTCCCTTCCGTACAAATTTGTATAAGTTTAGTAATTTGTTTGCCTATGATGCAGGGGGCGTCATTTTTTCTCAGCTTATACTAATTTTTCTCTCAGATATGACAGTATTTTCTTTTCTTTTCTTGAAACTTGCACCTGTGTCATCCCAAGTTGTTTTGCAGCAGCAGTTTGTGTCAGGTGTTTAAAAAAACGCAGTTCGATGAGCTGTCTGTCCGGGTCTGACAGTTTGTCGAGCTCGCTTCTCAGGGACATTATCTCAATGATCTTACTGTCATGGGAGGGAACAGGAATATCGGTTTGAATTTCTCCTTCATCGTTTGTTAAAGTAAGAGAAACAGGTGGGGATGAGGCAGAAATTGCTTCTGTCACTGATTCTGCAGAGGTATCGAGTAATTCTGCAAGTTCACATACAGTTGGTTCTCTGCCATATTTTTTAACATAACTGTCACCTGCTTTATTGATTTTTAAAGCAAGCTCTTTTATGCTTCTTGATACTTTTACGCTGCCGCCGTCACGAAACATTCGCTTGATTTCACCGATAATGACGGGGACGGCATAGGTAGAAAAACGAAATCCGAGGTCAGGATCAAATCTGTCGGCAGCTTTAATCAATCCCTCGCAGCCTGCCTGATAAAGATCATCATATTCGATACCTTTGCCTCTGAAACGAACGGCACAGGCATGAACAAGGCCTAAATTTTCATTGACTGCCCTTTCTCTCTCAATCATTTCGGTACCTCGGACTGAGTTTTTTGCACAATGTTACTGTTGTTCCTTTGCCGACTTTGGAACGAACGCTGACAGCATCACAAAAACTTTGCATCACGGCAAAACCCAGACCTGCTCGTTCTTCCTGTGGGGAGGTAGTATAAAGAGGTTCCATTGCCTTATGTATATCTTCTATGCCGCATCCTTTGTCGGAAATTTTGATAGAAACCGTATTTTCAGGCAGAATCCGTACATGTATTTTAATTTTTCCGTATGTGTTCTGATAGGCATGGACAACGCAGTTTGTTACTGCCTCAGAAACAGCGGTTTTAATATCGCTGACTTCACTGACAGTCGGATCAAGCTGAGAAACAAAGGCAGCCACTGCCGAACGGGCAAAAGATTCATTTGAAGAACGGCTTTCAAAAGTAATTGTAGTTTCATTCAGTATATTCACAGGATTCACTTCTCCTTTCCAATACACCAAGACTATTCAGTCCTGACAGTTCCATCATCTTTCTTAGTTCCCGCGGAACTTCTGTGACCTGTAAAGTTCCGCCGTACAGAAGCATAGTGCGGTAACGTCCCATAATAAGTCCGATACCGGAACTGTCCATAAAATCAACCCCTGCAAAATTCAATTTCAATAATGTCGGATGTTTCTGCTGAACCAGTCCGTCTGCTGTTTCACGAATCCTGCGGGCACTATGATGATCAATTTCACCCGTAAGATACAATGTCAGTTCGTTTCCATTCATTGTTGTTTTCATAATGTCGGGTGCCTCCTTTTTTCAAATATTGCATTATCATTTTCAGCATGGATAATATTGAGGGTGCCGCTTCAAATCCTTCCGGTACTGCTGTCCTGACCATGGCATGTTTGTCCGCTGATTAATAATTGTATAGCTTATTGTTTCCCTGTTGGTTTAATCATACTCCCAAAAATAAAAAAAATCTGCCGAAAACAGGCAGATGGAAAAAGTAAAAAAAACAGGCACCGGATGTTTGCCGGTGCCTATGGGGCTATCAATTATTTTGCTGCGGGAGTTTTTTTATTCCGAACATTTTTCTGAGAAAGAAACTCCAGAATTTAGGATTATCTACTACTACAAATTTCATAAGAAGCCTCCGTTCAGCATTGTCTGCCACAGTGGGAAGCGATAAAAGCTACAATTACCAAAAGAACCGCCGCTACTATTGCTGCCCAGCACTTCGGCAGAATCACACCCGCAAGCAGTCCCAGTCCGAATGAAAAAGCTTTTCCGCTGATAACACATTTTCTCATTGTTCAAGCCTCCGTCCGCTGTTTGCTTGCCCTTACAATACCATAGTATTACGGTTTAACGAAAAGTGTTACAGTTTAAAAACTATACGGGATGTTTAACCTACATTTCGGTATTCGACACCTTCCTCAGGTGGTTTTCCTGTTTTTGCAATAACCAGATCACGGCAGGTGACAAGCTGAAATCCCTTCTTTTGCAATGCCGGAACAATTTTTTCTACCGCATCAGCGGTTGTACCGTAAATTTCATGCATCAGTATGATATCGCCGTCTTTGACATTTTTCATAACAGAATCATAAATATGTTTTTTATCTCTGATTTTCCAGTCTTCCGTATCAATCGTCCAGAGGTAGGATGACATATGCTCGTATTCACACTCTTTCAGAATCGTATCTGTAGTCATTCCACCCGGAGAACGAAATGCACCGACTTTCTGACCGGACACTTCCATTATTTTATGGGAAGACTTCTTTATATCGTTTATAGTTACATCTTCTCCGTAATGAGTATGATCCCAAGTGTGGTTACCCAGTTCCATGCCAAGATCTACCTTCCTTTTGACATTGTCGGGATAGCAGGTGGCATTATATCCTACCATAAAAAAAGTTGCTTTGGCATTATACTTTTCCAGAACATCAAGAATCCTGTCACTTGGTTCACCGCCAGGACCGTCATCAAAGGTGAGAGCAACCATTGGTTTATCTACATCAATGCCGTAGTTTAACCCGGGCATATCCTTCAGAATCTCTACAGACTTTTCAGAACCAATTGATTCACCGTTTTTATCGGTCAGCGTTTTTATTCTCACATCATATTCACGTGCCGGTGTGAGGTTATAGACTTCCGTCTCTCCTTTATCACTGCCGAATATACTGATAGAATCGTTTTCGGAATAATCGTCGCTGTCTGTATATTTATATTGGATCTGATATCCGCTGGCCCGGCTGTTGGTTTTCCATTTTAGTCTGATACAGCCGTCTTGTTCGGAACGTATGGAAGTGATTTCGGCTTTTTCCGGTTTAGTGCAGACATTATAGATGGTAGTATATTTTCTGCTTTCACTGTTGCCGTTATATGCGGTTACATACAGGCTATAATCTTCAGCCTGCTGCAGTCCGTCTACCTTACAGCTTACACTGTTACCGTTTTTTACACTTTTCTTTTTCGTAAATATTTCGTCACCGGACGCTTTAAAATAAATATTATACCCCTCAGCATCCGGGATACTGTCCCACTTAACCGAAACGCTTTTGCTTGTGGTTTCAGTTACTTTTGTATTGGTGACTTCCGGAAGACTATCCGAACGAATAAAATTACAATTCAATTCCGATAAACTTGTATCTGCGATGGTCATTATGTCGTATCGTGCGAACTGTGACATAGCAACAGCAGTCGTACATACCGCTGCTGCTGCGGCAACAAAGACAAGCGTACCAAAAAGACTTCCTTTTCTTAATTTTTTAATTTTTTTTCTGACATGTTTACCTTTACTTCTTTGCCTTTTCATTTCTGTGCTCCATATGTATGGTTTTCCATCATTATACAACAAGTTACGACACGTTTATTTCTATAAAAGAAGATAATACCATTTTCATCAAATTGTAGGATACATGCCATAAGGGAGTATATAATTGTGTAACAAATTGTTGCAGAAAAAGAAAAGAGTGTTTTTGGGAATGATGAAACTGACTGTATTATCCCAATAATGCTTTTATTCTGTTTACTGCTTCGATTGTTTTCTCTCTGTCACCGAATGAAGTAAGCCGGAAGAATCCTTCACCGTTTTTACCAAACCCGGCACCCGGTGTACCGACAACATGAGCTTCCTTAAGCAGCAGATCGAAGAAATCCCATGATTTCATACCATTCGGGCATT
>CACZPV010000199.1 GCA_902783065.1 uncultured Ruminococcus sp. | reverse complement strand
ACTCTCGAAGCACCAACACCAACATACATTTCTACAAAGTCAGAGCCTGATATGGAGAAAAACTGTACGCCTGCTTCGCCTGCAACGGCTCTGGCAAGAAGTGTTTTACCGGTGCCGGGAGGGCCGACAAGCAAAACGCCCTTAGGGATCCTTGCACCCAGTTCATTATATTTCTTGGGATCCTTGAGAAATTCTACAATTTCACGCAGTTCTTCTTTTTCTTCATCGGCGCCTGCTACATCTGCAAAGGTTGTTTTTCTATTTTCGTCCTTAATACTTTTTACATTAGCTTTACCGAAGCCCATATTCCGACCGAAATCCCCGAATCCATTTGACAGCCGCCGCATGAAATAAAGCCATACCACCACAAACAAAACGATAAGTACAACCTCCGGCAGCAGACTTAAAAGGAAGGAATTATCCGAAGCTTTTTTCCAATTGAATTTCATTGGCTTTTCTGCTGTTTTATTATAATTCTCCACGTAAGGTTCGATAGTATCAAGAAACATGGAAATACTTGCAACAGAAGTTTCTATTTTTTTACCGTCAGTCTTGGTAATCTGCAGATCACCTGTACCGAAATCAATGGAATATTCTTTTACCTTATTTTCTTTGAACATATAAATGATTTCCGAAGTAGGCTTTTCATCCTTCGGCTGCATGGAAAAGAACACCGAAACAATAATGATCAGAAGAATCGGTATTCCGAGATAGATTAATAGGTTACGAATCGTCTTTTTGTTATCCAAGTGATGGTCACTCCTTTAGTATTGCTTTGCATGATATCGAGGAACGGGAACATCATTATAACTTAAAATTACAGTAAATTCCAGACCTGCACGAAATCCTGCATCAAAAGTCTTTTTCCCGTTATGAGTTTATAAAAATACGGTTTACAGTCTTCTATTTTATATATATTTCAGGCTTCAACACACCGATATAAGGAAGGTTTCTGTATTTCTCATCATAATCCAGACCATAGCCGACTATAAACTGATCACCTACCACTTTCCCCGTATAATCCGCTTTGACTTCTACCGTTCTTCTTTCAGGCTTGTCGAGTAATGTACATATCCTGACTGACGCGGGCGAATAGGATTCAAGATATTTTTTTATATACGAGAGTGTATTGCCTGTATCAAGAATATCTTCAACAATAATAACATCTTTTCCTGCGATGTCTGAAGTTATATCCTTCGTTATTTTTACTGTTCCGCCTGAAATGGTACCGCTGCCATAGCTTGATGCCGCCATAAAATCCAGACTACAGTCCACTGTCAATCTGCGGAACAGGTCGGAAAAAAACATTATACTGCCTTTGAGAACACAAACAGCAACCACTTTTTTTCCTTTGTAATCACTGTTGATTCTCTCTGCCATTTCATCACAGATTTCGGAAATCTGCTGCTCTGTAAAGAGAATTTTTTCAATGTCCTGATTCATTTTAAATTTCCTTTCCGATACCGCCGTCCGATATCTCCAGACACAAAACCGTTGCGGTTTTTTTACTTATCTGGTAACCGGCGGAAAATCCCAACCCTTCTATCCATATTATATCATTTCCGTCTGCCAGCACAAGTATACGATTTCTTTGTTCAGACGGAATCTTCATTTCATTAAACAGTTTTTTAAGTGATTTGGTCACATTTCGTTTGGGCAAGCAAAAATAATCACCGCTTTTTCTGTATCTGAATACAGCCCTAAACGGTATTGTATCACAATCTCCCGAATTAATAAACAAAAAATTTGCATTTTTTTCAGCATTGTTAAATTCTGATATACCGATCCGCTTAAGTGTAATTTTTTTGTTATTTATAACAACATTATGATTCTTTCCAAGTTCTATACAAGCATTATTATCAAACGTATCCTTTTGTATTATACGCAGGATCCCCTGTTTTGAAACGACAAAAATATTTCCTTTAATCTGAACGGCACCGGAAGTTTTGCATATCCGGCGGACCATTTCTATATGTTGTGCCTCCGGAATAATATCAAACGGTTTCAGCATCAGAAAAACAAGCTGTGCAAATATTGCTTCGCCCGAGCTGTAAAGCTTTTCTGCTTTATAATAAGAATTACTATCCGGAAAACCTGATTTTATCTGTGCCTCTTTCAAAATCCCTTCCGCAACCTTGTTAAGGTATTCAGCTTCACGCCTTAAATTTTCCGTCATTCTGGATATATTTGATATTAAAGAAGGGTTTACCTCTTTAAGTACAGGTATAACTCTATGCCTGATCTTATTTCTGGTATACTCATCAGTAAGATTGGTACTGTCAGTAACATAATGAAGATGATATTTGCAGCAGTACTGTTCCACTTCTTCTCTGGTAACTGAAATCAAAGGACGTATAATATTCCCACGAACAGGCGGTATTCCGCAAAGTCCATTTACGCCGCTTCCTCTCGTAAGGTTGAGCAGCACTGTTTCCGCGTTATCCGATGCAGTATGAGCAGTAGCAATTTTTGCATCAACCTCTTGTGCAACTTGCTGAAAAAAATCATATCGGATATCTCTGGCACATTTTTCAATACCTTCTTTACGTTTAGCTGCTTCTATCGGAACATTTATTTTCAATAATCGGTATATCACATTCATCCTGCAACAAAGTTCCCGTGTAAAATACTCATCATGGTCAGCTTCTTCACCTCTGATCATATGATTGACATGACAGGCAATCAGCGTCAGATCGTACTTTTCTCTGACCGAAGCTAGAAAATGAAGCAGCGCACAGGAATCCGCACCCCCTGACAAACCAACGACTATTTTATCGCCGTTACTAATCATATGATACTTTTCAATAATTTCTGTAATTTTATTCTCCACGGCTCAGCTCCTGTGACGTAAAGCGCATAAACTCTCCCTGCCAGTGCAGAGGAACCGAACGGGTTTCTCCGTGTCTGTTTTTAGCAACAATGCACTGACCGCTGTTAAGGTCAATATTTTCGGGATTATTTCCGGATTTTGTACTTTGATAATATCCTTCACGATACAAAAACAGCACAATATCTGCATCCTGCTCGATAGAACCGGAATCTCTGAGATCTGACAGCTGTGGTTCATGTTCAGCTCTCTGTTCGCTTGCACGGGAGAGCTGTGAAAGCGTTATAACAGGAACATTAAATTCCTTCGCCATAATTTTCAGATTTCTCGTAATCTCGGAAATCTCCTGTACGCGGTTATCGATCCTTCTTGACGCTTTCATTAGCTGAAGATAGTCTATTATAATAAGATCTACACTTCTCAGCCGCCGGATCTTTGCTTTCATTTCAGGCACTGTTATACCAGGGGTATCATCAAGATACATTTCGGTTTTACTCAGAATATCACCGGCTTCGATCAGTCTTGTCCATTCATCTCCACTAAGCTTTCCGGTTCTGAGTTTTGTGCCCTCGATCAATCCTTCGGTAGAAAGCAGTCTGGATGCCAGCTGTTCTTTTGACATTTCCAGAGAAAAGAAAGCAACTCTTTTTTTGGCTTTGACAGCTACATGACGGGCTATATTCAGTGCAAAACTCGTCTTACCCATACCGGGACGTGCGGCAAGCAGTATCAGATCAGAACGATTCAGTCCGGTAATTGTTTTATCCAGAGAAGAAATCCCCGTTGGCAGAGCTTTATACGCATCGCTGTCGGGAGAATTAAGCATATCCAGTCTGTCAAAGGTTTCGAGGATAACATGATTGATTCTTTCCAGTCCCTTGACCTTCTTATCATCTCTGATATCAAAGATACGCTGTTCGGCAGAATCAATCAGTTTATCGACATTATCATTCGGCGAAGACGCTTCATCAATTACTTCTCTCGAAGCAATAATCAGACTTCGGAGAAGAAATTTTTCTTTTACAATTTCACAGTATTCCGATACCCTTGAAATAGAAGGAACAATTTCAGCAAGCTGAAGCATATAGCCTTTTATGCCGCTTTCCTCAAAATTTTTTTCACTTCTGAGCTGTTCCAGCACGGTAACAAAATCAACAGGCTTGCTGACTGTAAACAAATCAATCATTGCCTGATAGATCGATTTATGGTTAGAAAGATGAAAAAAACTCGATGTAGGAAGAATTTCCATCACTGTTGTCAGACATTCACTGTCAAGAAGTATTGAACCCAAAACTGCCTGCTCGGCTTCGGCACTGTACGGCAGATTAAGTCCATCTACCGAAACAGAGCGCATATCATCACTCATCATTTACCTCCATAGTTTATTATCCCGCCTCGCACTAAGCGGGCGGGAAATTCTGAATATATTATGCTTATTCCTCAGTAACCATTACCTTCAGCTTTGCAGATACACCAGTATAAAGCTTTACTTCGCAATTATAGGTTCCGAAAGACTTTATATCATTATCAATAACTACCTTTCTCTTATCCACGCTGATACCGAATTTTCTTTGCAATTCAGCAGCGATCTCCTTGCTGGTTACGGAACCAAACAATTTTCCGCCCTTACCTGCTTTTCCATACATCGTCAATGTCTGACCATTCAGCTTTTCAGCATTGGTTTTTGCTTGAGCTGTTTCGGTTTCAACCTTATATTTTTTGGACTGTTCGGCGTTTTTCAGTTCATTTATTGCCTGTGCATCGGCTTCTCTTGCCAACTTTCTTGGAAAAAGAAAGTTTCTGGCATATCCATCCGATACATTAACGAGTTCTCCTTTTTTTCCCGAACCCTTTACATCCTGCAAAAGTACTACTTTCACTGTAATCATCCCTTCTGTATACTATTCTCCGGAAGCCGGTAATCCTCAGATCAGTACTGCATCAATACATTGTCTGAACACAGCTTATCAGCTTCCTGTTTATTTTTTTTCATCATCATCTGCTTTTTTGTTAATCTCAAGATCATTAATAATCGAAAGCAGCTTTTCTCTGGCTTCTTCCGTACTGATACCTTCCATCTGACATGCAGCCATCGTCTGATGTCCGCCGCCGCCAAGTGCTTCCATAATGATCTGTACATTCAGATCACCAAGAGATCGTGCTGATATATTGACTGTCCTGCCTGTTTTGTACATCACAAACGATGCCTTGACATTTTCTATCCCCAAAAGTTCATCCGCTGCCTGTGCAGATGCAATGCGAATATCAGGAGTACTGCTGTCAGCGCAGGCAATTGCACAATAATTAAATATCTCAGCTTCGCTGACCAGCTTATATTTCACTTTGTATGTATCAATTGAATTAGAAAAAAGACGTTTTACTTCAACAGTATCCGCTCCCTTGCTTCTGAGGAATGCGGCTGCTTCAAAGGTTCTGACACCGGTACGAAGAACAAAATTCTTCGTATCCAGCATAATTCCGGAAAGCAGCGCTTCACTTTCAAGACGGCTGATAGAACAGTCACCAAGATACTGTACCAATTCTGTCGTCATTTCACAGGCTGATGAAGCATAAGGCTCATGATAGAACACCACCGCATTATCAATATGATTTACCATCATTCTGTGGTGATCGATAACAACCACCTTCCGGCACTTTTCATAAACTGCCTTGGATTCAATAAAATTAGGAGAATGTGTATCTACTATTATCAGCAGAGTATGATCATCAATAATATCCAATGCTTCATCTTCATTTTTGAAGATACTTTCAAATCCTGCTTTTTCGAAGCTGGTTACAAGAGATTTTGCCAATGTCTGCTGTCTGTCAATACAGATATAAGCACTTCTGTGCAGTCCCTTTACCATAGCACTCCACATACCGATGCAGGCACCAACACTGTCCAGATCAGAATAACGGTGTCCCATAATAATGACATTGCTGCAGTTACTTACATGATTTGTCAGCGTAGCAGCAATTACTCGTGTTCTGACCTTATCACGTTTCTCTATTCCCTTTGAAAGACCTCCGAAAAACTGATAGCTTTCACCTTTTTTTACAGCCACCTGATCGCCGCCTCTGCCAAGTGCCATGTCAAGTGCCTGTCTTGCCCACGATTCACATTCCTTGAATGTAGAACCTCCTCTGCCAATACCGATTGAAATTGTCGCATTCATTCTGTCGTCAATCTCGATACGGCGTATCTCCTCAAGAATCTTAAATTTCTCATCAATAAATTCCTTGATGTTACGTTCTTCAAACACAGCAAGATATTTTCCGCCGGAAACTTTCTTATAGAATCCGCTGGTTTTTGCGATCCATGAAGCAATTGCTTTTTCCACAAGCACAATAATCCTGCTTGCTTCTCCCTCATCCCTATCTCTTTCCAGTTCTTCCTTATTATCAAAAGAAATCAGTGCAACTGCCGGTTTGGAATCCAGCAGTTCATCGGAATTAACCTTATAGGTATTATCATCTACAAAATATACAACAAGGCTTTCTCCGGAACGCACTGCAAAAGCAATATACCATCTTCCGCCTATAAAAGTATCCGTTCCGTTTTCATCAAAAAGGGAATCCGGATTACTGTCTGAAAGAAAAGCTTCGATAAAGTCACCGGTAGGATCGCCGTCTTTGAGCAGATTTTTGCGAAACATATCATTTACCATCACGATCTCGTTATTTTCTCCGAGAACCGCAACAGGCATAGCAATTTTATTTATTCTTTCAATACTGATATCCCCGGCAGAATTTGCAGCATCCGTTACAATTCTGGCAAGATACTTTTTATAATTAACCATGCTTACAAATACTGCTGCAATGGCTGCAATTGACAATATCAGCTCCGCAACAAATATATAATGGTTCCACCAAAACGAAGCAACAGCCATTATAAACATTGCTGCAGTAAATATAATAAATAAAGGTGTTATAAATATGCTGTTTTTTCGTTTACCCAAACCTATACACCTACTTAAGCGCATCATCTGCGCACTATCAAATATTGCCCTGTACAGACACAAATTATACTTCTGTAATAATTGGAAGTATCATAGGGCTTCTTCTTGTTTTATCATAAAGTTCCTTGGAAAGTTCATCTTTTATCGTATTTTTTATTACACTCCACTCATGGATTCCCTGACGGTCACAGCTTTCCAGTGCCCTGAGCACAGAATCTCTTGCAGCCTCCATCAATGGTTCACTTTCTCTGACATATACAAAACCTCTTGAAACAATATCCGGTCCTGCCACTACTTCTCCGGTGGCACCATCGAGCGCTACAACAACAACAATCAGACCATCCTGTCCGAGATGCTTTCTGTCACGAAGAACAATGCTTCCGACATCACCTACACCAAGACCGTCTACCAGCACCTTTCCTGCCGGAATACTGGGAAGCTGCTTCATACCGCTTTTGCTTATCTCAACCACATTGCCGATATCACCGATAAAAATGTTTTCTCTGGGCATTCCCATATTCATAGCGATTTCTGCATGTTTAACAAGATGCTTTTGTTCTCCGTGAACTGGGATAAAATATTTCGGTTTTGTCAATCCCTGTATTATTTTCAATTCCTCTCGGCATGCATGACCTGATACATGAACCTCATACATTGATTCTGATGCAATTTTACAGCCGTGTTTCATAAGTTCATTAACTACTGTACTGACCATTTTTTCGTTACCGGGAATCGGATTCGCCGAAATAATGATATAATCATCAGGACCGACAGCAACTT
>CACZPV010000198.1 GCA_902783065.1 uncultured Ruminococcus sp. | reverse complement strand
TATTGATCGAATAATAATATTCATACTGATATGGCTGATTACCTCCCGATGCAGAACCGTTAATTGTTACGGTATTATTCACATACATACTGTATGAAGACAAACCGGAAGTATTTTTCAGCACCTGTCCTGTATTATTTTTTACCGTGACATTAAACGACTTATCGATCACCTTACCGTCTTTGTCCTTAACAGCACAGTGAACTGTATAATACCCGGCGGCTGGGAATTTAACACTTACAGATGATGCAGAACAGTAATTTTTTATTATTTTCTGCGTTCCTTTCTGATCGAGATAATAATACTTGTAACTATACGGTTTAGTTCCACCGTTAGCTGATCCCTTTAACGTTATACTCTGGGTCTTATTGATTGAGGTACTGTTGACGGTAGATTTATTCGACAGTGATACATATTTTTCTTTTATCGTTATTTTCAGGTCACAAAAAATCTCACGGTTCGATTTATCCTTTGCATAGCTTCTGACTGTATAAGTTCCTGCCTTTGATGCCGTCAGCGATGCGGTATTTGACGCAGTATAATTTTTTATCGTAACCCAACTTCCGCTGTTGAGTCTGTACGTAAATTTGTATTTGTATGGAGATGTACCTCCGGAACCGGATGCTTTCACCGTTATTTTTGAACCGACATACTGAGATGACACGGAAGAAGACACACCTATTTTGATTGATGATGCAGCATCTGTTTCCAAGTAAACAAACGGCAAAAACATCATGGCTGCCATCAAAGCGACTGACAAGTAAACTATAAATTCATTCAGCTTATACTTTTTCATGGTATCACCCTCTTTGTAAATAATAACCAAATATGCATCCCAATTGTTTATTATTTTTATTGTATCATAATTTGTGAGATTTTGCAATGATTTTATAATGCTGTAATATAAAAAATTTCATTATTTAAGGGGCTGCTGTACTATTTAGTACAACAACCCCTATCTGTTTTCATAACCACAGCTGACCACTTTCAGTTTTACCTCGCTGCATCAATTATCCTTTCAGATCTGAACAAGGTCAGCTTATACTCAATCTTTACAGGATGAAACAGGGTGAATACGAAAAAAGTTACATTAGCTGTTAGCATGATCATACTCTTTAATTTTTTCCTTTGCTTCGGTCACCTTCTCTTTTATATGATTAAAATATCCAAGCTTATTCATCTGATTATAAATGATATTTGCCGTTGCTTCATAATCAAGCGAACTTATATTTGTGGAATTGATTCTTATATAATTTTCACCAAATTCTTTCTGCATAGCCTTATCAAGTTCCGAATCCTCGTCAGTGTTTGCTATCACCATATACCGACCGCCGCTTCCGGTCTGACGGTCTGCAATTGCTTTTTGTGTTTTAACATAAGCATCTACGGAAACATAGTCATTATTGCCAAAGAAAATAATAGGTATCTGATCTTTGGAGTAATCCGTACTTTCCGTTTTAACTCTGGCTCCTTCTGCTATCTTTTTTTCTTCGCCGGACTGTGATCTTCCGAAATAACAGTCGTAATTATCATTTTCAGTACGGCTCAGATACAGCCCGCCCTCGATATTATCAATAACCGTTGTTCCAATCCTTTCGTTATCCTGAGCAGAAAATACCACCGGTATGTCATTTTCGGTTTTGAATGTAATTAATACTTTATCTGTACCGGCTGGAACTGTAAAATCCTTTGCAACAAAAAGCGGTTTTATTCCAAGTCTTGCAAGAATGGTATTATAATCTTCCGAACTGACGGCATGATTTTCTATCGGTATACTGATCTGATATTTTTCAAGCGAAGCGGCAGAATAGGTTTCAAGATTCAGGTCATAAAACAATTTGCTTTCAATCACTCTATTCAGCTGTGACTTAAGGCTGAGATTATCATTTGAGGAAATGTAATCATCTCCTATCATTATCATTCCGTTAATATCATCTTCAACCATTTTCTGAACATCCTGCAGATAATCTGCAATTATTTTGGAGCGTGAAAAAGCTTTTTCATTGTCTATCTTATCTTTGCGCTGAAATTCTGCCATTTCTTTTTGCTGCTCACCGCTGTCCCATAAATAAAAAGCAGCAAAACCTGAAACAACAAGAATTATAGCAATGATTCCCAATATATTTATTCCGTTTCTGTTTCCCATAATAACAAATCCTTTCTGTCTGATAATTGTTCAGAACGTATCCAAACAGTCAGAAGCATTTTTTACCGATAATTGTGATACTTCACCGCTATTTACGCACATTTTTTGAATACATCCAATATTATAATCTAATTTTAACATAATATCAAGTATTAATTCGCCGGAGCCGCAGAGCAGCCGGAGCCGAAAGACTTTTCTCTGGTGGAAACCCTTTCCCCAAAAAACTAAGCTAAAAAAATGAAAAGAACAAAACATTTAGTCACCAATAGCAGACGACTGATGAATTAGTTTTAGTCTAGTAGTTGCGGGTATTAGTAAGGCACCGGCGGCTCGCCGGTTGGTAAGGGTCCAGCGTCACGCTGGCTTGTGAAATTAAACTGATGGATCGTAAGAGATCTTACCGGGTTCATCTCGTCCGAATCCGGGAATTGTGGTGACAGATATGTTTTTGTAAAAGAGAATTTTAGTAAAAATACTTGATATTGTGTAATCATTGTTGTATAATATGTATATATGATACAATATAACTTGAATTGATGAAGGTGAAAACATATGTCAAAAGAATTTAAAATACGTACAAAAAATCAGGATGTTTTTTTAAGAGTACAAAAAGGTCATTTTGCTACTATGCACAGTCATACCAATTATTTTATTGATGTTACCAATCAGAAAATGCGCTTATCAGAAGCAAAAGCAGCGGCAAAAGAATTGGTTCGCCATTATCAGACAAACACTATCATCGATACTATATTATGTATGGACGGTATGGAAGTAGTAGGCACCTGTATCGCCGAAGAACTTACCAAGGATGAATATGTTAACATGAATGCTCACCGAACGATTTATGTCATGTCTCCGGAATTTATTGCCGGAGGTCAGATGATGTTCCGGGATAATGTACTGCATATGATTTTGGGAAAGCATGTTCTTATCCTTTCAGCATCTGTTACAACCGGAAAAAGTGTACTTGCTGCTATTGATGCTATCAAATATTACGGCGGAAATGTTGTAGGTTCAGCTGCAATTTTTGCAACTGTATCAGAATGTGACGGTCACCCTGTATACAGCGTGTTTGACCCAAACGACCTTGAAGATTATCAAAGCTTTAAACCGCATAAATGCCCGCTTTGTCAGAACGGAGAAAAATTAGAAGCTATCGTTAACAGTTTCGGTTATTCAAAGCTGAATTAAATACTCCCTGATATATTTTTGCCGCTGCACCGTCTGTGCAGCGGCAAAATTAATTTATAAGACTATAAATTTTTAATACTACCTTAAATAAGGAAACACATTTCCTTGAGGGAAACTTTTTCCTAAAAAAAACTAAGACTATAGTAAACAACATAATATTGAATCAGCAATAGCAGACGACTGGAATAATGTTGAAACTGTGTTTAGCAGTGACTAAAACAAATTCATCAGTCGTCTACTATTTCGGTTCATGATAAAATTGAATTATAAAATATTAAAGTATAGTTTTTT
>CACZPV010000197.1 GCA_902783065.1 uncultured Ruminococcus sp. | reverse complement strand
GTAGGTGCAGGTACGGTAGTATGGAATGGCCCGATGGGTGTTTCTGAGTGGGAGAATTTTGCAGCAGGTACGATTTCTGTTGCTAAAGCTGTTGCTGAGAGCGGCGCTATTTCCATCATCGGCGGCGGTGATTCCGCAGCTGCTGTTGAGAAGCTCGGCTATGCAGACAGAATGACTCATATTTCCACAGGCGGCGGCGCATCTCTCGAGTTCCTCGAGGGTAAGGTACTTCCGGGTATCGCTTGCCTTAACGAGAAATAATAATGCATCATTCATAATGCAATATGCATAATGAAATGCTTTATTCAGGTATTCGGATTACGGGGTAGGGCAGATGCTCTGCCCCGTTTTTGAATGTGTAGTACGGAGTTTAAAGATCTTTTACGAATGTCAAAGAAAACAGCTTTGGCATTTAGCCGGATATAAAAAAGAGAGGAGTAATAACAATGAATAAAGAACTCAGACAGGCAGTGATCGCCGGTAACTGGAAAATGAACAAGACAAGACCTGAGGCAAAAGCGCTTATTGAGGAGCTTATCCCGATTGCCGAGAAGGCAAACTGCGGTGTAGTTATCTGCGTACCTTTTACCAACCTTGAAACAGCTGTTGAACTGACAAAGGGTACCAATATTAAAGTAGGTGCAGAAAACGTACATTTTGAAAAGAGCGGAGCTTTTACAGGTGAGATTTCTGCTGATATGCTGACAGAAATTGGTGTAGAATATGTAATTATTGGTCATAGCGAAAGAAGACAGTATTTTGGTGAAACTGATGAAACTGTTAATAAGAGAACAAAGGCAGCACTTGCAGCAGGTATGAAACCTATTGTATGTGTAGGAGAACTTCTCTGGGAACGTAAATGTGATATTACCAAGGAAGTAATTGCAAGACAAATAAAGCTTGATTTTTATGATGTATCCGCAGAGGATATTAAAAAGTCAATCATTGCTTATGAGCCGGTATGGGCAATCGGTACAGGTGAAACTGCTACAGCCGAGCAGGCAGAGGAAGTTTGTCTGTTTATTCGTGAACAGCTGACTGTTAAATATGGCAAGGAGGTAGCTGATGCTGTTACTATTCAGTACGGCGGATCAATGAATCCGAAGAATGCAGCAGAACTTCTTGCACAAGAAGATGTAGATGGTGGTCTTATCGGCGGTGCATCTCTTAAGGCAGCTGATTTTGGAGTACTTCTTGAGGAAGCAAGCAAATAATTCTTATCTGTTTTATTATGCAAAAGTATCGGGCGATTTTTCACCCGATACTTTTGCTGAAATAGCCGATTGTAAAAAGGCGAGAGATTGTGCTGCCGCAGGCGGCACAATCTCCGCTCTGAAAGTCAAAAAATAATCGTTTTATACACTTAAGCTGAAAACAGAATGGAGAAACAAAAATGAAAAAACCATTAATTTTGATGATACTGGACGGTTTCGGTATCGGAACAAACTATGGCAATGCTATCCGCAGTGCCAATAAGCCTAATTTGGAAAATATCCTGTCCACAAATCCATGGGGACTGATTGCTGCATCCGGAATGGATGTTGGTTTGCCGGACGGACAGATGGGTAACAGTGAGGTTGGTCATACCAATATCGGTGCTGGCCGTGTGGTTTATCAGGAACTTACCAGAATTACAAAGGCTATTAAAGATGGCAGTGTCCTGAAAAATGAGGCTCTTGTAAAAGCAATGAAAAATGCTTCCGAGGAAGGAAAGGCACTCCACTTTATGGGATTGCTTTCACCGGGCGGTGTACACAGCCATAATACACATCTTTACGGTCTTGTTGAAATGGCAAAGACAATGGGTGTTAAAAATGTTTATGTACATGCTTTCCTTGATGGACGTGATGTACCTCCTTCCAGTGCAAAGGAGTATATTGAACAATGTCAGGCTAAACTTGAAGAAATAGGACTTGGTCAGATTGCAACAATCTCCGGCCGCTATTATGCAATGGACAGAGATAATAACTTTGATCGTGTTGAAAAAGCGTATGCTGCTCTCGTTTACGGAGAGGGAAATAAAGCTGAAAGTGCTGTGGAAGCTATTTCGGCATCGTATGCGGATGGTGTAACGGATGAATTTGTGATTCCGACCGTTTGTGTTGAAGGTGCAAATATAAAGAGCGGAGATTCTGTTATTTTCTATAATTTCCGTCCTGACAGAGCAAGAGAGATCACACGTACTTTTGTTGATCCGGAGTTCAGCGGATTTGAAAGAAGAAACGGATTCTTCCCGCTTACCTATGTTTGCATGACGCAGTACGATGCAACAATGCCGAACGTAGAAATTGCCTTCAAGCCGCAAAAATTAACAAATATGTTCGGAGAATATATTTCCAGAAAAGGTCTGACTCAGCTTAGAATTGCTGAAACGGAAAAATATGCACATGTTACATTCTTCTTCAACGGCGGTGTTGAGGCAGTGAGTGAGGGAGAAGACAGATGCCTTATACCTTCTCCGAAGGTTGCAACTTATGATCTCCAGCCTGAAATGAGTGCTTATGAGGTAACAAAGAATGTTATCGAAAGAATTGAAAGCGGAAAATATGATGTAATAATTCTTAATTTTGCAAACTGTGATATGGTTGGACATACCGGAGTGTTTGAAGCGGCTGTTAAAGCTGTTGAAGCAGTTGATGATTGTGTGGGACAGGTTATCAAGGCTGTCAAAAAGATGGATGGTATTGCATTGATTACTGCCGATCACGGCAACGCTGATAAGATGCTGGATGAAAACGGAGAACCTTTTACAGCTCATACAACTAATCTGGTTCCATTTGTGGTTGTTAATCATCCCTGCGAACTGCGTGACGGAGGCAGACTTGCCGATATCGCACCGACTATGCTGAAACTGCTTGGTCTTCCGCAGCCTGAAGAAATGGATGGTATAAGCATAATTAAATAAATAACCCCTTTTTCATGATAAAAAAATATACAGCTTTTTCTTACGCAGGTACTGCATTGAAAAAGCTGCCTGATTATCAGGAATTTATTATTGCCGCCCGGTAAACACGGGCGGCAATAATATTAATGAAACATTAAACTATCACAGCATGGAATCTGCAAGTGCTTCTAACTGCGGAATATTTTCCGGCTTCAGAGAGGATTTAATGGTGACGCTGACATCACTGATTTCCACATTTTTCATACTCTCAAAATAGGCTCTCATGACTTTTGCGGCAGACGGTGCCCATGAGCCGTTTTCTACAATAGCAACTTTTTTGTTGCGGTAGGTTTTGATTTTGAGATGATGGAGAAAATCATTGGCAGGCGGGAAAATGTCACCGTCATAGGAGCATGCAAGCATGATCATTCTGTTGTATCGGAAAGCATCTTCAACGTTTTCGTGCAAATCGCTTCTTGTAAGGTCGGAAATTGCAATCGGAAGATCGGTTTTTGATTTAAGAATATCATACAGCTTTAAAGCAGCTTCTTTGGTATGACCGTGAATGGATGCATAGGCAATAAAGATACCGTCTGTTTCAGGTTCGTATTTACTCCATGTGTCATAAAGACCTATGTAGTAGCTGAGATTCTCGCTCAGGACAGGACCATGCAGCGGACAAATAGTTGAAATGTCAAGCTTAGCTGTCTTTTTAAGCAAAGCCTGAACCTGAGCGCCGTATTTGCCGCAGATGTTGAAATAATATCTTCTTGCTTCACAAGCCCAGTCGTCTGGTTCTGCGTCTATAACACCGAACTTGCCGAAAGCATCAGCAGAAAAAAGGACTTTTTCTGTTTCTTCATAAGTTACCATAACTTCCGGCCAGTGAACCATTGGTGCCATATAGAAAGTAAGCTTGTGACTGCCCAGATCAACAGTATCGCCTTCTTTAACTGTGACGGTTCTGCCATCAGTGTTTATATCAAAAAATTGAGGAAGCATAGTAAAGGTTTTTGCGTTTCCAATAAGCTTCATTTCAGGGTATTTTTCAGCTGCTTTGGCAATATTGGAAGCATGATCTGGTTCCATATGGCTGATTACAAGATAGTCTGGATTTCTGCCGCAAAGAACGGTTTCGAGATTTTCAAACCATTCATCGGTTTTTCTTTCATCAATTGTATCAAGTACAGCAATTTTTTCGTCAAGAATGACATAGGAATTGTAACACATTCCATCCGGAACTTCATATTGGCTTTCAAAAAGGTCGAGATCGGGATCATCTGCACCGATATATTTAATGGCTTTGGATATTTCTTTTATCATTTTTTCTTCCTCCTGTATTGACCCGAACAAAGCGGGAAATATAATTAACACAAATATATTATAATTAAAAAAACATTAAAATGCAATAGGGTTAAGAATATGTTATATCAAAAAAACGTTTGTGTATATATGGTCCTTGAGTAATTGTAAAATTATAGTTGGCAGGAGTGCATAAGATTTGTGCATAATGAAAAAAATTCACATCAGAGTCGGCGGCTCGCCGCCCCTTGACAAACAAGGCAAAAAATTGGTATAATAAATCGTTATAAAGTATACTGTCATAGCTATACTTAATTAAAAACGGAAAAGATGATAAAGATGATAAAAAGTATGACCGGATACGGCAGGTTTGAGGGCATTGTTGACGGCAGAAATGTTGTATTTGAAATCAAATCCGTGAATCACCGTTTTCTTGAATTGCAGTGCCGTACACCCAGGGGCTGCGGTTTTATTGAGGAAACTATCAAATCACTTGTGTCTGAATATGTCACCAGAGGTAAGGCGGACGTTTTCGTTTCGATTGAGGCGGATGACAGCCTTGAGTCACAGGTTAGTCTGAACCGATCGCTGGCAGCAGGATACGTTAAAGCTCTGCAGCAGCTCAGGGATGAGTTTGACTTGAAAGACGATATTTCCGTTTCATCTATTGCAAAATATAATGATATCTTCAATGTCAGAAAGGCTCCGGAAAATGAGGAAGTTCTTTGTGCTATTACTGAAAAAGCAGGTCGGGAAGCATTGAAGGAATTTGTTGCTATGAGGGAACGGGAAGGTGAAAAACTGAGAAATGATGTTCTTTTACGATGTGATGCTATTCTTTCTATAGTTGGCGAGATAGAATCCCGTTCACCCCAAATTGTGGAAGAATACAGGGAAAGGCTTTATGCAAGACTAAGTGATGTTCTTTCAGATACGACGATTGATCCTCAGAGAATCCTTACGGAAGCAGCAATCTTTGCTGATAAAACTGCAGTAGACGAGGAAACAGTGCGTCTTAGAAGTCATATTGACCAGCTCAGGGAAATGCTTTCGGGCAATAATGCCGTAGGAAGAAAAATTGATTTTATTGTTCAGGAAATGAACAGAGAAGCCAATACCATTGGTTCTAAAGTCAGTGATGCGCAATTGGCTCATAAGGTTGTGGATATTAAAGCGGAAATTGAAAAGATCAGAGAACAGATACAAAACATTGAATAGGAGCGGAGCGTAATATGCAGCTTGTTAATATCGGTTACGGTAATATGATTTCTGCCGAAAGAATTATTGCAATTGTCAGTCCTGATGCAGCACCGGTAAAAAGAATGGTACAGGGTGCAAAAGACAGAGGAATGCTGATAGATGCGTCCTGCGGAAGAAAGACCAAGGCAGTAATTGTAACTGACAGCGATCATATAGTATTGTCGGCGCTTCAGCCGGAAACGCTTTCGCACAGAGCAGAACATACAGATACAACTGAGGAGGTCGGTATGAATGAACTATAATGGTTTACTTCTTGTGATTTCCGGTCCTGCAGGAGCAGGAAAGGGTACGGTGGTAAAGGAACTGATTAAGGATGAAAAGATACGTCTTTCTGTTTCTGCTACGACCAGAGCGCCAAGAGGACAGGAAAAAAACGGTGTGGAATATTATTTTCTGACAAGAAAAAAATTTGAAGAAATGATCTCACAGGACGGTTTTTATGAATATGCACAGTATCTGGGCAATTATTACGGATCTCCGAAAAAACCGGTGGAGGATTGGCGAAAAGAAGGTAAGGATGTGATCCTTGAAATAGAAGTACAGGGGTGCCGAAAGGTAAAGGATATCCAGCCTGATTGTATCAGTATTTTTATTAAACCGCCTTCACTGGAAGTTCTTGAAAAAAGACTTCGTGGCAGAGGAACGGAAACTGAGGAGAATATTCTGAAAAGATTGGCAAGGGCCAAAGAAGAATTGCCCCTTGCCGCAGATTATGATTATGTTGTTGTCAATGATGATCTGGATCTCTGTGTGGAACAGGTGAGGAAGATTATCGGAGACAATAGAAAATAATAAAAAACTGATTGTAAAAAGGCGAGGTTTTGTGCCGCCTGCGGCGGCACAAAATCCGCTTTGAAAATCAAAAGCAGTCGTTTTCAATGTTTAAGTATCGACTTAACAAATAATTAAGGGGGATTCTTTTTATGTATGAACATTATACAAGACCTTCCGTAGATGATATTTTTGCGGGAAAAATGAGTAAGTATGCATTGGCAATTGCCGTGGCAAAAAGAGCAAGAGAAATTACTGATGATATGCAGAGCGATAAAGGTAAGGTCTGCGATAAACCCGTTATTGTTGCTGTAGATGAATTTAAAGATCATAAGTACAATATTCTTGAACCTGATACAGATGACTGATTTGTGTTTTGTTGCAGGAATTGCAATAGAAAATGCTAATTTCAGCTTCGATAAGATTTATGATTATATTGTACCGCCGGAAATGGAAAAACTCATCCGACCCGGTTGCCGTGTGAAAATAAATTTTGGTCATAGTCTGCGTCAGGGAATGGTTATGCTGATTCGTCATATGGATAATACAGCAGGACTGAAAAAAATTTCCATGATCATTGATCATGAACCTGTGCTGTCAGAGGAATTATTGAAATTAGCATCATTTATGAAAAACAGGTGTTACTGTACTTATTATGATGCTTGTCAGGCAATGCTGCCGGCAGGACTTTCAGTAAAGCTGACATACAGTTACAGTATTGTGAAAGATATCAATGTCAATGATCTTTTGTTAAGCAATGATGAAAAAACGGTATATGAATACCTCAGAACCAGAAAAAAGCCCGTCAGGGAGGACAGACTTATAAAGACACTTATGCTGAAGGACAGCAGTTTGCTGAAAGAACTGACCGCAAAAGGTGTTTTAAAGCAAAGTGAAACCGTCAAAAAACGAATTGCTGATGTAACTGTAAAAATGATTCGTCTGAAAGGTGAACTGCCTGAAAGACGGTATTCTCCGAATCAGACTGAGGTACTAAGGGTTCTCACTGATATTGGCGAAGCTTCTGTTAAGGAAATCTGCTATTTTACGGGTGTGACGTCTGCTGTAACGGATAACCTTGTCAAAAGAGGTATCTGCGAATATTTTGAAGCGGAACCTCCGAAAACAGAAGAACCTGCAGCAGAAGTGATACCGGCAGAAGATATTTGCCTGACACCGCAGCAGAATACGGCATATCGGGATATCCTTTTGAAATATGAAAGCGGAAAGCCAAGTGTGACATTGCTGTATGGAGTTACGGGCAGCGGCAAGACGTCTGTGTTTATGAAACTTATTGACAGGGTAAACGAACAGGGTCAGGGGATTATCTGTATGGTACCTGAGATCTCTCTGACACCTCAGTTATTATCCAAATTCAAGGCACGTTATGGCAACCGAGTGGCAGTGTTTCACAGTGGGCTGCCGCTTGGGCAAAGGCTGGAGGAATGGCGCAGAGTCAGGGACGGTATTGCCAATATTGCAATAGGAACACGTTCGGCTGTTTTTGCACCGATGAAAAAAATCGGACTGATCGTTATGGATGAGGAGCAGGAATATAGTTATAAATCTTCCGCTTCTCCCAGATTTCATGCCAGGGAACTTGCAAAATTCCGATGCAGTGAGAACTGCTGTCCGCTGGTGTTGTCTTCGGCAACTCCGTCAGTGGAAAGTTATGAATATGCACTTTCCGGGAGATATTCACTTTGCAGACTTGATAAACGCTATGGCAATGCCAGACTGCCTCACGTGATTACTGCAGATATGAATATAGAACAAAACCAGGGCAATCACAGCGGTTACAGTTCTGTTCTTCTTGAAGCAATAGAAGAAAATCTTCAGCATGGACAGCAGTCTATTTTGCTTTTGAACAGGAGAGGGCATAATACTTTTGTTGCCTGCCGTGAATGTAATGAAGTTATTTCCTGCCCTAACTGTTCGATTTCACTTACTTATCACAGTGCTAATCACAGACTGATGTGTCATTACTGCGGTTATTCTATTCCTGTACCGGAGTTGTGCCCGTCCTGCGGTTCTAAAAAGATTCGTTACAGCGGTGCCGGAACACAAAGAGCTCAGCAGGAATTATCGGAAATTTTTCCCGATGCAAAAATACTGAGGCTGGATACGGATTCAACCATGCAGCGGTTCTCCTATGAAAAAAAATTGGGAGCTTTCCGAGACGGTCAGTACGATATTATGCTTGGTACACAGATGGTGGCTAAGGGATTGGATTTTCCTAATGTTACGCTGGTCGGTGTTCTTTCGGCAGATGGTATGATGCATAGTGAGGATTTTCGGAGCTATGAACGCACTTTTTCTTTACTTACACAGGTTGTAGGACGCTCGGGCAGAGGTGGTCTGGAAGGACGTGCCATTATTCAGACTTATGAACCGCAAAATCCTATAATAGAGCTTGCAGCAGCACAGAATTATGATGAGTTTTTCAAGACTGAAATAGCACTTCGGAAAACAATGCTTTATCCGCCGTTTGCTGATATCGGTATAGTAGCATTTGTCGGTACTGAAAAGGAAACGGTGCATAATGCTTCCTTGTATTTTTCCGATAAATTAAAAGAAATGCTGCAAAATGACTTTTCCGACCTGCCGATACGAATGCTCGGGCCTGCTCCTGCAGCAGTGTCCAGAGTGAGTGGAAAATACAGGTTCAGAATTATTCTGAAATTCAAGAACAGCAGAAGATTCCGGGAAATGCTTGCTGCGCTTTTAACAGAAGCAGGCAGTAATGCCGGATTTCGTGATGTCAGCGTTTATGCCGATATTGATCCGGATAATATTATGTAAGGGTGGAGGAATTTTTATGGCCATAAGAAATATTGTAAAAGAGGGCGATCCTGTTTTGAACAAGATTTGTCGTCCGGTAGAAAAATTTGATGAAAAACTGGCAGTCCTGCTTGATGATATGTATGAAACAATGGTTAACGGAGAGGGTGTTGGTCTTGCGGCTCCTCAGGTGGGAATCCTGAGACGTATCTTCGTTATTGATATCGGTGAAGGAAAAACGGAGTTTATAAATCCAAAAATTATCAAAACCAAGGGAAAACAAGAGGGAAGTGAAGGCTGTCTGTCATGCCCGGGAGAATTTGGAATTACTGAGCGTCCGATGTATGTGACGGTATCTGCACAAAACAGATACGGCGATCAGTTTACTGTTAATGCAGAGGGACTTTATGCCAAAGCCGTATGCCACGAAAATGATCATCTGGATGGAATCCTTTTTAAGGAGCATATTATCAGAAAGCTTGAGCCGAATGAGTTTGACGAGAATTGATATTTGTTCCGCTGTAAAATGGTTGGCAGGACGGATAGGTGCTTCTGCGGAATATAACTGGTGATTAACAAATAATTTGACTGGAAGTGATTACATGAAGATCGTATTTATGGGTACGCCTGATTTTGCGGTACCGTGTCTGCAATCGCTGATTGATGACAGAAATGAAATAGCCGCAGTTTTTACACAGCCTGATAAGCCGAAAGGCAGAGGCTATACTTTAACACCGCCGCCTGTAAAGGAACTTGCTGTGAGGTATAAAATTCCTGTTTATCAGCCGGTAACTTTTAAAGACGGACAGGCATTTGAAATATTGAAAGCATTGGCTCCTGAAATGATCGTGGTAGTTGCTTATGGAAAGATTCTGCCAAAGGAGGTTATTGACCTGCCCAAGTTCGGTTGTGTCAATATTCATGCATCACTTCTTCCTGAATACAGAGGTGCAGCGCCGATTCAACAGGCGGTGCTTGACGGCAGAAAGGAAACCGGTGTTACCGCTCAGCAGATGGATATTGGAATTGATACAGGGGATATTCTGATGAAATCTGTGCTGCCTGTCGGAGAAAATGAAACTGCCGATGAACTGCACGACAGACTTTCACTAGCGGGAGCAGAACTTATTGTAAAGGTTGTTCATGCTGCTGCCGAGGGAACTCTCGTTCCTGAAAAACAGGATGACAGCAAGGCAACTCATGTTGGAAAGCTTACAAAAGAAATGTCGGAAATAGATTTTGGAAAAACAGCTGCTGAGGTGCATAATAAGGTCAGAGGTCTTAATTCGTGGCCAAGCGCATCCGCAAAGCTTAATGGAAAACGAGTAAAGATACACAGAACATTGGTAGTAAGTGGCAGCGGAAAACCCGGACAGGTATTGTCGCTGAATCCGCTGATTGTTGCCTGTGGAGAAGGTGCTGTGCAAATTACTGAGATACAGCCGGAAGGAAAGCGTAAAATGGATGCCAGAGCCTTTGTAAACGGACTGCACGACTGTAAAGCAGAAGAACTCTTTTTTAATTCATAATGACGATGAGTATTTTGGTTGAGGAGAAATAATAAATGACAGGAACAGCAAGACAGGTTGCTTTTAATGCACTAATGAGAGTTGAAAGGGACAGTGCGTATTCTAATTTGATACTGGATAAGCTTCTTTCAGAGTCTGAGCTGTCTGTACGTGACAAATCCTTTGCTGCCATGTTGTTTTATGGAGTTATTGAAAAAAAACTTCTGCTGGATTATAATCTTGCCCGTATTTCTGACAAACCAATTAACAAGCTTGATATGGAAGTACTTATGATTCTGCGTATGGGGTTGTATCAGATTTTCTTTGCGGAAAGTGTACCTGACTCCGCTGCTGTGAACGAGAGCGTTAAACTCTGTAAGGCAAATCAGTTCAATAGTGCATCGTCTTTTGTTAACGGCGTTTTAAGAACAGCAGTGAAACTCGGCAGCTTACAATTGCCTGACAAAAGAAAGGGAAAAAATAAGTATCTATCTGTTAAATATTCTTGTCCTGAAACCATTATTAGATTGTGGAGAAATGCTTACGGTGACGAAATTACAATCAGTATTTTAGAATCACTGGATGGCAGACCTCCTTTGACGGCAGCGGTCAATACACTGAAAACAAATACCCATAAGCTGCTTGAAAAGCTGAAGAACAGCGGCGTAAATGCGGAAATTTCTCCAATTCTTGATGATTGTATCGTTATTGGCGGCGCCGGTTCACCGGCATCTCTTGCAGAATACAGGGAAGGTTTGTTCCATATACAGGATGCAGCAAGCCATATCTGCTGTAAAATCCTCGGTGCACGGCCGGGTGAAACAGTCATTGATGCCTGCTCGGCTCCCGGCGGAAAAGCATTTACTCTTTCAGAAATGATGCAGAATAAGGGAAGACTTGTTTCGTGTGATCTGTATGAAAACAGATTAAAATTAGTGAAAAATGGTGCTCAACGTCTTGGAATTACTATTATAGAAACTCATGCGGGGGATTCTGCTGAAAATAATATGCTGCCGGAAGCTGATAGGATTTTATGTGATGTTCCTTGTTCCGGTCTTGGAATAATAAGGCGGAAACCTGAACTTCGCTATAAAGAGGATACAGGAACTGAAACGCTCCCTGAGCTGCAATATGAGATTCTCGAAAACTGTTCCCGCTTTCTGAAAAAGGGTGGGGTGCTTGTGTATTCGACCTGTACATTGAATCCTGCTGAAAATAACGGTGTGATAGAACGTTTTTTAAGAGAACATTCTGATTTCAGACCAAATTCAGTTTGTATTCCCGAAAAAGTAAAGAGAACTATTGATGAACCTGATAATGAATTGACATTGTTTCCACAGAAAAACGGAACAGACGGCTTTTTTATTGCATCTGTTCAGCGCATATGAATGAATTAATCAATGCAGGAAAAAATAACAGGGAATATGTATCAGGGAACAGACAAAATATTGAAAACATTTTGTCAGCTGCCTGATGCCTGTTGCCTGAATGAAATGAAGGTGAGATATTGGATTCCGGGAAAAAAGATATAAAATCCATGAACGAGGAAGAACTTAAAAAATTCCTGACGGATATGGGCGAACCGAAGTTTAGGGCAGGACAGGTGTTTAAATGGCTTCATCAGGGGGTAAAATCCTTTGATGAAATGACTAATATT
>CACZPV010000196.1 GCA_902783065.1 uncultured Ruminococcus sp. | reverse complement strand
TATAAACTCAGATTTCCAACTTGTAATTCCTTTACTAAATAAACATCAAAAAGTTAGTGTAAAATATTTCCGGGAACAAATAATAGCCAATTGAGTAGTTTGAATTACTGAAAAACCATGAACCGCAGTTGTGGAGCCTGAATAACTGAAACAGAACGGAGCGTAGGCGAGTGAATATCAGGTTTTGCACCGATGATTTGCCGCTTTAAAAAGAAAACATGTGAATTTTCTCATATACCACTAATTATAGTCGTGACAAAGACTATTTATACCAAAAAAATCCTCAGCCGTATTAGCTGAGGACTCAGTTATCTGCCATCATGGTGAATCAGAACAACATATGCTGTTTTTAAAATAATCTTTACATCCGTGTGCAAACTTCTTTCAGCAATATATTTTCTGTCAAGTTCCATCCATTCTTCAAAAGATAAATCATTTCTGTTTCTACTTGCCTGCCAGTAGCAAGTAAGACCGGGCGTTACCATCAACCGCTGCCTGTCGCTTTTGCTGTACTGAGCAACCTCATCCGGGAGCGGAGGACGGGGACCTACAATTGACATATCACCTTTAAGAATATTCACAAGCTGCGGAAGTTCATCAATATTTGTTGCCCTGATAAACTTTCCTATACCGGTGATTCTCGGGTCGTCTTTCATCTTAAAAGCAGGACCATCCATTTCATTGTATTTCTGAAGTTTTGCTTTCAATTTTTCAGCATCCATACACATAGATCTGAATTTATACAAATTAAAAATCCGACCGTCTTTTCCGCATCGTTTCTGCACAAAAATCGGATTTCCCTTTCCGTCCCACAATGAAATCAGTATCATCACGACAAGAAACAAGGGACTCAACACAACCAATGCCAAAAGCGACAATATAATATCAAAAAATCTTTTCAGAAAAGAGTATACTCTTTTTTTCTCATATGTAAAAGAAATACTCCTGTTGTCAATCTCGGGGATAGGAAGCACTGCTTCATGATTCATTGCAAACACTCCAAAAAAACAATTAAAGCAGAATACAATTTAGCCTGAACTTTATTCTGCCTTTCACTAAAGACATTGTATCATTTTTTATGTGCAGTAGTCAATTATAAAAACGATAAATTAATATTTTGGTAATAATTTTATAAAATAATCCAAAAAATACCTCTTATTTATTCCAAATCTTATCAATTCATCAACAGTTGATTCATTATTAAGGAATAATGTTATGTATTTTTATCTACCTGATGAAACTTTTTCAAATTACCTGTTTTATTACTGCGCTTAGCAAGCTCGTTCATAACTTCATCAACAGTAATTCCCTGCTGTGCCATCATAACAAACAAATGATAGATCAGATCAGAAATTTCAAGAACTGTTTCCTGATTATTGCCGTTTTTTGCAGCAATAATTGTTTCACTGCATTCCTCGCCTACTTTTTTCAGAATTTTATCTATTCCCTGTTCGAACAGGTAGCAAGTGTAGGATCCTTCCTGCTTTTCTGCCTTGCGGCTCATAATCGTTTCGTAAAGATCGTAAAGCTCATTATTATTCTCCATTTTTAAATTCCTCCCATATATTATTAAAAAAACAGGAATGGCTGCCTGTGTGGCAGGCAGGACCTGTCTGATCGACAATTACCAGCAGCGTATCCTTGTCACAGTCGCCTTTTATATCAAATACTTTCTGCAAATGTCCTGATGTTGCTCCTTTATTCCACAATTCCTGCCGTGAACGGCTGTAAAACCATGTATAACCTGTTTCAAAAGTTTTACGCATGGACTCTCTGTTCATATAAGCAAGCATCAGTACCTGACCGGTAGAACGTTCCTGCACAATTGCCGGAAGAAGCTCCGATTTTTTAAAATAATCTTCAATAAAATCAAGTTTTTCCATCAGATATTTGCTCCTTTGCCGTTATGCTTTGCGGCTTTTGCTACATCAATTGCCTGAGCAAGATCCAATGAGCCGCTGTAAATTGCCTGACCGCAAATAGCTCCGTAAATATCAAGATCTGTTAAATTAATAATATCCTTGAGGTTAGCAACACCTCCTGAAGCAATGATATTACATTTCACAGACGCTTTAAGTTCATCAAGCATTGTCAGATTCGGTCCGCTGAGCATACCGTCCTTGGAAATATCAGTAAAAATGATATAATGAACACCAATATCCTCCATCTGCTTAGCAAGTTCAATATAATTAATTTCAGATGTATCTGTCCATCCTTCTGCAGAAACAAATCCATTTTTTGCATCGATACTGACCGCAATATTCAATGGATACTTTCTGACTGCCTCTTTCACGAAATCAGGATCCTTAATTGCTGCCGAACCAAGTATAACTCTGTCGATTCCGTTTTCGAGATAAAATTCAACAGATTCCATATTACGTATACCGCCGCCAACCTCGATTTTCAAATTGCAATTCTTACGAACATCCAGAATAACGTCAGAATTGACTCTCAATCCGTCTTTTGCTCCGTCAAGATCGACCATATGCATAAAGGACGCTCCAGCTTCCTCAAAACTCTTTGCCGTTTCCACAGCATTTTCCGCTACCTTATGGGCGGTTGAATATTCACCTTTATATAAACGGACACAATTTCCATCCTTCAAATCAATTGCAGGTAAAACTAACATATATCTCAAAACCTTTCAAAAGATAATCTTTCTGCATTATTAATGATAATCGATTGCTTTAACATCAGGGGTTATAAATCAGATTTTTAACAAACCTTATAAACACACACTATCTTCGATAATCATTTAATCAGTGTTTCTGATAATTATAATACACCTTTGGTAGAAAGAGGTTTGACAGAATCTGTCGGTGTAACCGCTTCTCTCAGCGCATGAGCCAATGCTTTAAACAAAGCCTCTGTCATATGGTGTGAATTCTTTCCGTACGGGCACTGCAAATGCAGTGTAATTCCGGAATTATAAGCTAAAGCCCTCATAAATTCTTCCGTCATACAGCTGTCATATCCGCCGATCTTTTCTTCGGGGAAAACTGCATCAAAGACAAGAAAAGGTCTGCCGCTGATATCCAGTGCGCAAAAACCAAGTGCTTCGTCCATAGGTACATAAAAGCTGCCGAAACGTCTGATACCGCCCTTATTTCCAAGAGCTTTATCAATTGCTTTGCCAAGAACGATTCCCGTATCTTCTATGGTATGGTGGCAGTCCACTTCCAGATCACCATGCACCTGTACCTGCAGACCGAATCCGCTGTGAACCGCAAAAGCATTAAGCATATGATCAAAAAACCCAATACCGGTGCTGATTTCTACTGCTCCCCCGTCAATATTCAGTTTGACAGTAATCTGCGTTTCCTTTGTTTCCCTGTTGATTTCAGCAGTACGCATCACATTTCCTCTT
>CACZPV010000195.1 GCA_902783065.1 uncultured Ruminococcus sp. | reverse complement strand
AGAAATATTTTGAAGAGAATAATTCTGATGATCCGTTGTATACTATTCTGAAAAATGTACAGAATACTGCAACATTGAAGGTCAGTGCCAGCGGTGCGGTAAATGCGGAAGGTCAGGATATGGATTTTAAAGCCAGTGCAGACCTGGGATACAACAAAAAAGAGGGAAGATATTATCTGAAACTGGATGCCGGAGATATAATGAAGTACGCATATTCAGGAGAATCCGAATCACAGACTTCCAATGGTATCTTAGAGATCAACCAGACACCTCAGAATTTGTATTTCAATTATGATCTGTTCGGTTCAAAGGGAAAATATATTATTGATAATGTTAATTTCAGGCAAGCTATTAACGATTCAATTTTCTCACCTGACAAGGATAATGTTCTTAAACTGGAAGATAAAGAGAGCTTCAATCAGTTTGTTGATGCTTATGAAAACGCAGTAAAAGAGCTTTCAAGTGCAGCAGATGAAAGTGACGAACCGACAGAGCTGGAAACAGCATATGAAAATCTGATCAAAATTGCCGAGAAAAATGGTAATGTGATTGTAGGAGATGGAATGGCTACTGTTTATAACGGTAGTGAATCTAAAGATATATCTTCTGATATTATTACTTATACCTATGATTACAATTCCTTTAAGAATCTTGTAACAGAGGGTAAGGATGAAATAAAGTCGTATCTGAATAAGGTTATGAAGGATGCAGATAAATCAAAAGAAGCATCTGATTCAATTGAGGAGTCATTCAATAGTTTTATCCGGAGCTATGAACAGGATACCGGTGAGAATTTTAAATTAATTGTCAGGATCTACTTGGATGTAAATACTCATTCAATGATAAAAACTGCCGTAGAAGTTTCGGGCTATGATAAAGAAAACGACAGCAAAAAAGTTATCATTAATTGTGATTTTCTCAAGGCTCCTGATAATATGATCCGTATAAATGTTTCTGAAGATCTGGAAGACAGCAAGAATACTGCTGAAATTGTAATAAGTAAAACTGATGATGGAACAACTGTTAAGTACGACTTTTCTGTGAACAGTGTTTCAGGCGAAAATGATCCGTACAAGGCAAATGCATATTTACAATATAACAGAAGTACTAAAGATTTTACTGTTTTTGCCGGAACGTCAGAGGAAGAATCATCCTTCACCTATACCGGAAAGGCTGAGATCACTGAGAATAAGATCGCAATTACCCTTAACGATGTGGTAAAAACAGATGAAGTGAGGATGTCGCTCAATATAGAGTTTTCATCCGAAGCGCCTGCGCCTGTTGATACAAGCGGTGCAAAGGATTTTCTAAAGATAACAAAAGATGAATTTGAAAAAATGTTCGAAGATAATTATATGCTTTCAATGCTTTCAGGATTAGGGTCATCAACTAACACAGATGTATACGATTATAATTCATACAAAACAGATGGTGACTACTACGCATCTCTTTCAGATGCATCTACGATTGATTCTTCAATAAAAGCGTTTTATTCCGGGGTATTAAGCGGAACTATCAACCGAAATACAGATCCTTCTATTACCAGTCTGCCGGAAGCAGGAGTGTCGGTTTCAGAAAGATCAGCTGCGGCAAATAAGCTGACGGTAGAGGACGCTCTGAAATATAACGGTCTCGAAGATCTGGCTGATTCACTGTATGAGTTCGGTGCTGACAGTAAAGGTACAGTATACTCTTTGAAGGATGAGGAAAACAGCGCTAAGATCATTAAATTTCTATCAAGAACAACTGAACTTGGATATCTGTACGGTTCCTGATTTAGCTCCCGCGGTTATTAATCCCAATCAGTAAATATAATCTGATATAATAATGCACCCCCGTTACCATTTAATGATGGGTTCGGGGGTGCATTTAATGTTCATATTCAGTGAGATAAGATAGTTCCTTGCCGTCATAAACAAAAATGATTGATCCGTTAAGATCAGTTCTGAGAATTTTGCTTCCGCAGTCATTGATCCGATCAATACAGAACCGATTTGGAAGAAATTTGTTTTCAGTGCCGGCTGATATGACAGTGTAGGAGGGAGCAGCTTCTTTAAGAAATTCCTGAGTTGATGAAGTATTGCTGCCGTGATGACCTGCTTTCAGGATGTCAGTTTTAATATTTTTATGTTCTCTCAGCAGTTGTTTTTCGATTTTTTTGCCGGTATCACCGGTAAACAGAAACGAAGCATCACCATAATCAAGCCTTAAAACTAGAGAATTATCATTATCGTTTTTGGATTTTTCTGTAGGAGAAAGTACTTCGATTGTAAAAGTGCCGAAATCATAAATTCCCGTTTCAGGTGAATCAACCTTGATATGCAGTTTGCTGATAGTCTGATAAAAGATTTTTTCGTCTTCACTCCATTCCGTTTCTCTTTTTTGACAGAAATCACTCAGCCATATTTTATTGATAGGGAAATGATTGGCAACCGAAGAAAAATCTCCAATATGGTCGCTGTCTGTATGACTGGCAATAAAGAGATCGATATGGGTTACACCGACATTTTTCAGATATTCCGAAGTATCACCGTTGAGAGAATAGCATCCGGTGTCAATCAGCAGATTTTTGTCGTCTGCCTTTATCAGAATACTGTCGCCGCAGCCGACATCAATGAAATGAACCGAAAGAGGATAGTCAATGGAAGCTTCTCTGTAATCCTGAAGTCCTGTTACATTTATGATCTTGCCGCAGAACGATTCCAGAATACCGCATTGGTACATGATATATGTTATGACGGCAAGAGAAAGGATCAGCATACAGGTGACAAAGTAAAATGATATCTTTTTTCTTTTCGACTTAATAAACTTGCTAACGTTACTTGGTGCCCTTTTCATTTTCTTTATCGTAAATTACTATAACATCAATAATACGCTGATCTTCCATATTCTTAACGGTAACAGTAAGCTCTTTATATGTAAAGGAGGAGCCTTTTTCAGGAATATCACCGACTTGCTCAATTACCCAGCCGCCGACAGATTTGCTGTCAGAATGAAGATATTTGTCATCTTTATCAAAAAGTTCCAGCATATCATCAATGTTCATATCACCGCTGATTTCATATTTGTTGTCGGATATTTTTTTATACTTATGTTCAATTTCCTCGTCCTCGTCCCAGATATCTCCCACGAGCTGTTCGAGAAGATCTTCCATGGTTACAATACCCAGCGTACCGCCGTAATCATCAGTAACTACGGCAAAATGAAGTTTTTTGTATTTGAAATCCGCAAGTAATGCAGAAAGCTTTTTGCTTCTGTAGATAAAATAAGCGGGTTGTATCAGTTTGCTGATATCAGGACTGGAATCATTAAGCAGAGCTTCCAGAAAATCTCTTGAATGAAGCACACCTATAATATTGTCGATACTGTCCTTATAAACAGGTATTCTCGAATACCGTTCGGTAAATATTATTTCTTTGATTTTTTGGATATCTTCCTCTGCATCAATAGCGGTCATATCCACTCTGGGAGTAAGGATATCATAGGCAGTTTTTTCATCAAATTCAAGTGCAGACTGAACCAGTTCACTTTCCTGTTCTTCAAGAACGCCTTCTTCTTCGATGCTCTCAACAATATATTTCAATTCATCTTCGGTAACAGTAGGACTTTTTTCCTTATTTTTGCTGGATATTTTTTTAACGGCATCCGTAAGTTTGAGAAGAATGAACGTTATAGGAGTCAATATGATCATTAAGAATCTGAGTATTCCGGCAAATGCAATACATATTTTCTCGTTATTTTCGATTGCAAAATTCTTTGGTAAGACTTCACCGCATATCAGCACAACGATAGTAAGTATTATCGTGCTCATCAGTGTACCCATAGCATCTCCCAGAAAGGAAACAAATAACAGTGTAGCCAGAGCAGAACTTGCTATATTAACGATATTATTGCCGACAAGGATTGTAGATAGAGCTTTATCATAATGTTCCACAATATAAAGCGCTTTGGCTGCTTTTTTATCACCGTTTTCGGCATTATTTTTCAGTCTTATTTTACTCACAGAAGAAAACGCAGTTTCAGTAGAGGAGAAAAATGCCGAAAAAATAATCAGTACAACAATGACGGCTATTATAAGCCATGAATCCAAAAAAATCACTCCAAAAATAAATTTATGTACTTTCTTGTTGAACAGTATTAACTTGTACAAAAGTACACAAATTTAATTATATAATCAGGATATGTAATTATTATTCTTATTTAGAATAATAAGCTATATTTTTACAAAATCCGTCTTAATACTAATATTTGATAAGAAGATTTAAAATAAGATTTGAGTGTTAAAGTATTCTGTCGAACATTAGTATAATATAAGGGATGCAATATTATTCATAACACCGGTAAATATATTTATCAGATTAAGCATAAAGCACATTTATTCATTGTTAAAAGTACAAAAAATGCTGCCATTTATCGTTTTTCCGCCCGATGATATCAGACGGAAAAAACAAAACTCCTGATAAAAAAATAATGATCTCATTATGGAAAAAGGTATATATTTCTGATTTAGAAATATATATGATGAATAATATATTATACTACTTTTTAGTATTATCTGCTTATCAATGATGATAGAGGTGTTACACTATCATTGATTTGCGAAGTTGACTTGATGGATTATAAAAGACCTGCCGGCTTTGAGCTTATTAAGGCTGCGCTCTCATTCTTTCCGGTGGTAAAGCTATTTCATCAGTTTAAGCTTTTTGTTTGCTGCATTTCTGCGGCAAATCTGCTTTTACGTGACAACTGTAATTGTATGCCATGTAAATGACTTCAGGCAAAAGATTACTCGTTATATGCAGCACTAACAGATATAAAGCTATTATGATTAAATGCGGTAAAGGTTCATTTGGTATTAACATGTAGGATTATATATGAAAGATGGTATTCGGGGGAAAATAGCAGCACTGTTTATGGTTATACTGATATTAGTAGATGGATTTGGTGGAGTGTATATAAGTGGTTTATCATCGGGTAATCCTTTTTACGTGGTTACATCATATCAACAGGCGGATGGTATTGTAACAGCTATAAGGAGCAAAACTGTAAAAAAACATCGTAACGGAACAAAGAGTAATTATAATAAATCAAGCACCTATTACGTTACAAGACGTAACGCTGAAGTTGAATACACCATAGGGTCAGGAGATTCGGAGGAGAAACATACTGTAACCCTTACATCTGTCGGGGACAGATATTCAAAAGGATCAGCACTGACTGTCTGTTATGATCCGGCAAATCCGGATAAAGCAATTGCAAAGGATGACTGGCAGACGATATTTAATATACTGATTGTTTGTGTTATTCTTAATCTTGGAGTGGTTATTGGCATTATTATTTTCATTTTGAGAATTATAAAACCTTCTGGCAGATTAAGAGGATACGGTTCGAATGATCTTGAATCACGCTTCAAACCCTATGATGAATATGATGGCGGACTTACAGAACGTGCCAAAGAAATTTTGGGTGAGAATACAGATACAAAACCATAAATCACGGTATTGACGTGATTACTTTGCCGGACAGCAATGTCCGGTTTTTT
>CACZPV010000194.1 GCA_902783065.1 uncultured Ruminococcus sp. | reverse complement strand
TGTAAAAAGAAAGAAGAAGTCCGAAGCTGCTCGTAAGCGTAAGTACAAATAATTAATATTGTGTACATTATAAGGGAGGATATTTCTCTTAAGGACGTCGGATCCGGCGGCTGAAAGAGAAGTGTCCTCTTTTTGCAATACGTTTTACGTAAAATATAGAAAGGAAATAAAAGAATGAATACATCTTTGGAACTGCTTGCATCAATGCTGCCGGAAGACGCAGACGCAGCATTAATCGTATCTGAAGCCAACAGGCACTATTTTACAGGTTTTGCCTCTGATGCGGGGTATCTTCTTGTGACGAAGGAACATGCATATCTGCTGGCAGATTTCCGCTATGCGGAAGCTGCGGAGAATGATGTCATTGGAGCTGAGGTTGTAGCGTTTAAAAGGCTTTCAGAATCACTGAACGAACTTGTCAGAAAGCATGAACTGAAAAAAATTGCCCTTGAAGGCTCTGGATTTACAATTAATGAAGCGGAAAGAATTGAACCCATGCTCGCACCGGCTTCTGTAATAAAAAACACGAAACTTGACGAAGCAATCGGTAAGCTGAGGATTGTCAAAACGACTGATGAAGTGGAAAAAATCATGAAAGCTCAAAGAATCACAGAATGTGCCCTTACTGAAACGCTGCCTCTTGTAAAGGAAGGTGTGACAGAAAAAGATATCGCACTGGAACTTGAGTACAAAATCAGAAAACATGGGGCAGAAGATATATCTTTTGACCTGATTACTATTGCCGGTGCCAAAACCTCTATGCCGCATGGTGTTCCCGGCGAAAATAAGGTAAAAAAAGGCGATCTGATTACATTTGATATAGGAGCATTGTATCATGGCTATCACAGTGATATGACAAGAACCTATGCGTTCGGAGAAATCACTGAAAAGCAGAAAAGGGTTTATCAGGTGGTTTATGAAGCTCAGCAGCTTGGCTTGAATGCCGTCAGAAGCGGTGTGACAGCCGGCGATGTTGATAAGACAGCAAGAGAATATATTTATCACGCAGGTTTTGAAGGATGTTTCGGTCATTCGACCGGTCATGGAGTGGGTCTGGATATTCATGAGCTTCCGACTATATCTACGGGGAATGAAACGATTCTTCAGAGCGGAATGGTTATCACAGTTGAGCCAGGTATTTATCTTCCGGGGGAATTTGGTGTCAGAATTGAAGATACCGTTGTTGTGACTGCCGATGGTTATATCAATCTTTGCACACTTCCAAAGGAATTGACGATAATCGGCTGAACACGGTCTCAACAATATTGTGAAAAGGACAGCAATTTGTATGAGTTAGCAGCTAAAACTTAAACGTGATTTATTTGGGGAATCTTTAATATAAAAGGAGCATAAAAATGTCTGATAATCAAATTACCAATCAAGAAAAGGATTATAACAAGGAATCGAGAGAGATTCTGAAAAAGTTTGTCGAAGAATTGAATTCCTCTGATATAAGAAAAGGAGAATATCCGGAGCTTGCATCGACTGATCTGAAATATACAGCATCGCTGCAAAGCAAAAGACTGAACGAAAAAAATGCAGATATCAGTTATGATTACAATACTGATTCTGTTATTAAAGGCAGTGCGGTCAAACTGGATAAGGATACACGGTATATTACAAGAATGCCGTTTTATATTGCGGAAGGCAAAACAGAATATTCTGTCGGCGGAAAAGTAAAAAAAAGAGAAAAGCTTCTGAAAACAATGTACGCTAATGTTATATGGCTGATCGACCAGAATAAAAACAATAATGAATCTCACTGTTGTCCTAACTGTGGTGCAGTAAGTACTGTAAAACAGCTGCTTTCCGGATGTCCTTACTGTAAGACAAGATTTTTGATGAATGATCTGTTTCCGAAAATTACCAACTATTATGACCGCAGGACAAAAGAGGAAATTAATTCAACTGTTCTTCCGTTTTCACTTTTGGGAATACTGGTAGTTTTTATGATAATGTGGATTTCTGGAATGTTTAGCTTTGATACTTTAAAATCGGCATTTACGTCCGATGATATGACAGGGAAAATAATACAAGGAGCAATGATTTTAGGTGGTGCGGCGGTAGGAGCTGTTTCTGGACCTGTTCTTAAAATAATATGTAATATACTGTATGTTTTGCTGTATACGATTTTTTACCTTCCGGGTATGTTTCGCCTGATCAGAACAAGGCGAAAGCTTCCGCATTTTATGAGAAGCTTTGAAAAGAATTTTACACTTGACCACTTTATAGGTAAATTGATATACCTTATCAGAATGATGGTGTATAGTGACAATTATGATAACTGCGCTGTTTATTGCGGCGAACCCACCGAAAATAAATGTAAGGATATCATTGATATGACTTATTTCGGATTTATAAGTGCAAAGAATCAATATATAGAAAATGATTATGCATATGTGGACATAGATGTTACTATGTATACTTTCAACTGCAAAGGACACCGTATTTCAAAAAAAACAGATGTATTCAATCTTCTTATATGCAAGAGTATTCATGCAGAGAATGATTATGGCTTCTCGATTCATAAAATTCAATGTAAAAATTGTGGTTCAAGCTTTGATGCAGCAAGAGAAAAACATTGTCCGTTCTGTAAGTCGGAATACAATCTTTCCGATTACGACTGGGTAGTAAAGAATTTTAAAAAGAAATAAGAAAAACCATCTGGCAGTATGAGTTGTTGTTCTTTTTATTATTCTGGGGATTTGATTGACAAAGTAATGATAAAAGTTTATAATAAATCTATAAAAATTTTACACAGGAGGAATGTGGAATGAATAAATTAAACATGATTTCGCTTTTGCGTAGGGCGGCGGCACTGTCACTTGCGACTGTGATTGTCGGCGGTGCGGCAGTAACTGTGATGCCTCAGACGGGAGATATCTCTGTTACTGTTAATGCTGCGGCAACAGTGACCGGAATCAAGCTTGATAAAACATCAATGTCACTTGGCAAGGGCGAATCTTATACACTGAAAGCAACGATCTCCCCTTCAAATGCGGGTAATAAAACTGTAAGCTGGAGCACAACAAATAAAAAGGTTGTTACAGTTTCCGGTGGAAAAATCAAGGCAGTCGGAACGGGTACGGCAACGGTAACTGCTAAAACTTCTAACGGAAAAACTGCAAAATGTACTGTTACGGTAAATAATACACCGAATAAGGTATCAATTTCCAAAACTACGCTTTCTTTGGGTGTGGGGGAAACATATACCCTTAGTGCTTCGGTTCCCAACGGTTCCGCAGCCGCAGTCAGAACATTCCGTACAAGCAACAGCAGTATTATTAAAATGACAAAAACTAACTGGACAGGAAGTTTTAAGGCAGTAAAGCCCGGAACGGCATGGGTTACGGTTAAGCTGTATAACGGAAAGGAAGCATCATGTAAGATAACTGTAAAAAAAGCACCTTCAAGCGTCAAAATCAGTAAGGGTTTGCTGATTCTTAAATTGGGTCAGACATATACATTAAGCTCTACTGTTCCAAACGGTACAGCAGCATCCAAGCGTACATATCGTACCAGCAACAGCAGTATAGTCAAGATGACGAAAACTGACTGGACAGGCTCCTTTAAAGCAGTCAAGGCGGGTACCGCATATGTTACGGTACGTACATATAACGGCAAAGAATCGAGCTGTAAGGTTGTTGTAACGGATATTCCTGTTACAAAACTTACATTGGATAAGAATAATATTACACTTCATGAGGGACAGACCGCAGCTTTGAAAGCGGTTATCAGTCCTTATAATGCATTGAACAAGACTGTAACGTGGTCAACTTCTGACGCCAGGGTGGCTTCTGTGAGCGGTGGAAAGATTACTGCTAAAAGTGCCGGCACCGCAAAGATCACCGCAAAATCCAATAATGGTAAAACTGCTGTTTGTACTGTAGTAGTACAGAAGGTGACAGGTTTTGTAAAACTGACAGACAAGATGCAGACAAAGTATGATGAGAAAGATACATCAGGAAATACATCTGTTTCTTATTCAAATCTCAAGGCAGGCAGCTCTCCTGGTGTTTTGTTTGAACTTCCCGAAAATGTGGATGTGGGAGAGGTTATATCCATCAAATATATGAAGGATACCAATACTGTACAGATGATGTATTCCAGTATGCCGAAAAAAGATAAGAGTATCTATATGACATCATTTGAACTTGACTTTAATAAAACACCTCAGTTCAAAACTAATTTCGGCTGGATCTTTGCGCAGGAAGGTCAGAAGGAAGGTACAATCGTTATGACTTCTTCTGCGATCAATGCAAAGACTTTTACAAAAAATTCAACAGTGAAGTTCTCTCGTTATGAAACAGAAGGGTTGTCAAATGATGCCGCAAAATGGAAAGAAGCACCTCAGCGTGCATCTGATCAGTTAGTAAAAGCTATGAATGCTTTTGATAAATTATTGTATTCCAAATACGGTATGCATATGAAAGATATCGGCTTTGACAGCTATTCATAATTTGTATCTGCATGTTCAACTATTGTCACCTTATCCCGGCTGCGGGCGTGCTGTACACACCCGCAGCCGTCCCTGTATATATAAATGAAAAAGGTCAGTGAATCGTTAAACTCACTGACCTCTTTCTTTATACGCAGCAAACAAAAAAGCTCGCTGTATTTTTCATAGATATATTCAGAAAAACTTAATGAATCTCTGAGAATCATTTAGTTGCTTCTCGGAATATAAGGAGTAATTGCCATGGCAACATTATTGATCGGCATGGACTGAAGAATAATTTTACCGGGACCTGTTACAATTGTATTGAACAATCCCTCTCCGCCGAAAATTGCATTCTTTATGCCGGGTACAGTCTGAATATCCATAGAGCATGTACCAGTCATAGCAGCAAGATAACCTGTGTCAATTACCATCTGCTCTCCGGGACCAAGGTCATATTCTACAGCATATCCGTCAATTTCCACAAAAGCCACACCATTACCGGAAAGACGCTGCATTATAAAGCCTTCACCACCGAAAAATCCGGCGCCGAGTTTTTTCTGGAAATGAATAGAGAGTTCTACGGATGCTTCAGAAGCAAGAAAACCTGATTTCTGAACAATCATCTCCTGACCCGGTGAAATGTTGAATGCACGGATCGAACCGGGAAAGCTTGATGCAAACGCAATCATTCCATTTCCGCCCTGAGCAGTATATCGGTTCTGGAACATTGATTCTCCTGAAAACATTCTGCC
>CACZPV010000193.1 GCA_902783065.1 uncultured Ruminococcus sp. | reverse complement strand
GCTATCGGAAGAAGATTTTGATGATTCAGTTGTATTGGTCTGAACGGTGTCATTATTCTGAGAAGCAAGGTAAGAACCAAGGAAGCCGCCTCCGACACCGACACAAAGTGCCAAAGCAAGAGCGCCTGCCACCAATGCAACTTTTTTGCCTGTACCTTTGTTCTTTGTTTTTTTCTTAGAATCAGCCGGCATTGTATAGTTTGAGTAACTATTGCTGTTCATTACATTATAAGGTGATTGCTGGTAGCTGTTGTAAGGCTGTCCGGCAGTATAAAAAACAGGCTGCTGCTGTACTGGCTGTGAAGTATTGCCGGGCTGCTGGAAATTGATAGGCTGAGTATCCTCTGTAGGATTGCTGTTTTGTACATCCGATACAACATCAGTGTTTTGTACATTTTCGAAAACGTTGGTATCTTCATTCATCTGATTCTGTTCGTTTTTGTAAGTGTTGTTCATTTCTTTGTTTTCCATAATAATACCCTCCAGATAATTAAATATTTGATCTCCGCAAACTTAGCGGTATAGCATCTACACCGTATAAGAGCAGCTCTCAAAAATCACATTTGAGATTGTCTTAAGTTTCAGGAGATTGTTTTTTGTTGATGGTGTTATTATACAACGAATTTGTTCATAATTTGCTAACAAATTTCGATAGTTTTTAAAATAATTTATGAAGTAACTCTTAAATCATGTTAAGTTTATTTAAAGGTTTTTTTAAGAATATTTTAAGATTATTTCAAGGTTTTATACTGTATGAAATTTACCTGATAATATTGCTTACATAAAACAGAATAAATTATGAACCTCCGAAATACACACCATATATATTTTTGCTCAATTTTACGGATTTGTCAATAGAAATATAAAAATTTTATTGAATCCGTCAAATTCGGCAATAATTTTTGATAAGAAGCTTTAATCAGATTTGAGCGTAAGCGAGCGACTATCGCGTGCGCCGCTGTCAATTTATTATCCGCAGCTTAACAAAGGTTCAACAATATTACAGTCGTCTGGCGGCGTGCCGCCGCTGTCAATTTAATACCCGCAGCTTAACAAAGTTTCAATAATATTACAGTCGTCTGCTTTCTCGGTTCACGATAAGTTGAATTATCATAAAGCCTGACACTAAATTATTTACTTGAAATACTACTGTGTATATTGTATAATAAATTCAGAAAATTTAACTTTATTATTATTGAAACTGATTGTATCGGCAGCCGCCGGAGCCGGAACACATTTCCCCGGGGGAACTCTTACCCAAAAAAACTAAAACTTTACAATTGACTATATTATGATAAATAATGAGGAGGAAATACATGAAAACAAATTTTCATACACATACCCAGAGATGCCTTCATGCTTATGGAAGTGAGAGAGATTATGTCAGAGAAGCAGAATCATCGGGCTTGGAAATTCTGGGTTTTTCAGATCATGCTCCGTTTCCTGATAAAGACTACGGACTTAGGATGAAATATGATGAGCTTTCTGATTATATAAATGAAATTGATCGGCTTTCTGTAGAATACAAGGAAAAAATACATTTGTATAAGGGGCTTGAAATTGAATATCATCCTCAATACAATTCTTATTATAAAAAATTGTTTACTGAATACAAAATCGATTATCTTGCACTTGGAGAGCATACCTATAGTGTATCTGAAAATGAAATGAAAAATATTTTTTTTGCCGAAACAACGAAGGATTATATAGAGTATGCCCGGAATATCGAAGAAGCGGTGGAAACAGGTTTTTTTGCATTTGTGGCACACCCTGATATTATGTTTATTAATGAGGCAGCATGGGATGTGAACTGTGATAAAGCGTGCAGTATAATTTTGTCTGCGGCAGAAAAATATGATATTCCGCTTGAATTTAATGCTAATGGTATCCGACGGGGACAAAGATATTATTCCGACGGTATGCGCTATCCATACCCGCACGAAAAATTCTGGGGACATCTGAGAGGGAGCAAACAAAAGGTATTGATTGGTTCGGATTGTCACACTCCGGAGCAGATCAGAGATAATGCGGTTATTATTGCAGAACATATGTGCAGTAAGATGGATCTGAATGTTATTGAAACTATTTTTTAAAGCGATTATTTACAAAGACTGCATCGAAAATACGTGATTTGTATAAGCTGCGCCCATGGAAAGCTTATGTTTCCCGGACGCTGCATAATAAAGACAACTAAATCAGCCTTTCGTTATAAAATGGAGGAATAAATTTGAAAAAATATGTAAAAAGAATTTTTAGTATTATATTGACATTTTCCGTGGCGTCAGGACTTGCAGCCTGCAAAACGGAACATCATCACAGTGCAAAGGATGATTCCTATATTACAGCCTCATCAGAACCTGCTGATAAAGAAAGCAGTGGTGCATTGGATTCTGCTTCTTCAGAAATCGGCACGATTCCGGCTGTAACTGAACCGAGCAAAGATGAAAATACTGTTCCGTCAGAGTGGCGTGATGGAGGTATTTTTTCCGATTATTACGAGAAGGCCTGCTTCCGAATGGAACAGATGACAACTGATGAGAAAGTCGGACAGTTAATTCTTGCACGTTGTCCTGCGGATGATGCATATGAATTAGCTAAAGAATTTCATTTAGGCGGATATGTTTTGTTTTACAGGGATTTTGAGGATAAAACAAAGGATGATGTGATAAAGGAAATGGTTTCCTATACAAAAGCTCAGGATATTCCGATGATTATTTCGGTAGATGAGGAGGGTGGTACTGTCAGTCGGCTCAGTGGTCATTCTGATCTGACAGAAGAAGATTTTCTATCTCCGAGAGAAATATTCGGACAGGGAGGTATAGAAGCGATTCAAAAGGATGCATTACGCAAAGCACAGCTTCTTGTAAACCTTGGCATTAATACCAATTTAGCACCGGTATGCGATATTTGTACAGGTGAAGATAAATTTATGTATGACCGTTCATTGGGTCAGAGTACGGATGTTACCTGTCGGTTTGTCAGAGAGGTAACGAAAATCAGTCAGGAAAATGGAATTTCCGTAACCCTGAAGCATTTTCCAGGTTACGGAAACAATGAAGATACCCACACAGGGATCGCGGTTGACAAACGTAATATCGAAACATTTGAAAGTACAGATTTCAAGCCGTTTAAAGCAGGTATAGACGAGGGTGCCCATGTGGTTCTTGTTAGTCATAATATTGTGGAGTGTATGGATGCAGAAAAACCAGCTTCTCTTTCTGAGAACGTGCATGAGATATTGAGAAAAGAACTGGGATTTACCGGAATCGTAATAACAGATGATCTGGGAATGGGTGCTATAAGTGAGTATTCACCTGACCAATCTGTAGTTGTCAATGCATTTCTTGCAGGAAACGATATGCTGTGCGTATCAGATATTGATTCAACTTATGATAAACTTTTAGAAGCAGTACATAGCGGTGTTATCGAAAAGGATGCACTTAACCACTCGGTGATGAGGATACTTGCATGGAAATATGCAAAGGGTTTGCTGAAAGATTAAAGGATTCAAGAGGAGTTTGAGTTAATTCTGAATTTATAATCTTAACCCGAATCCGTGAAACTCAATTGTAACAGCTGTTAAATATACAGTAATGATGCGTTATTTTATACATTATCGCTAATTTATTTGCTCACCTGTAAGGTGCACCTTTTCTGCCCATCCACCGTCAGATAGATTCAAGGAACGGCGGCATGCGTGCGAAGCACGCATGCCGCCTGAACAAATCTGACCGAAATTTTTTATTGTAATCCTTCGATCATATCTGTATAAATTCCGGGGAGATTTGCACCTTCCACATCTGAAACGGGTAAGCCGTCACTGAACAGAATAACATAGGGGACAGATTCAACACCGTACCGATTAGCAATATCAGGGGACTGTTCGATATCAACTGATAAAAAACACACACTTTCATTGTACTTTTCGGCAACTTCCTCTATGATTGCATCAAAACCTCTGCATTGTAAATTCATATGTTCATAAAAATAAACCAGTACTTTCGGATACTGCAGTCTGTCATCAAAATCGTATGAATCCACCTGAATCATGTATTCTTCCATAATCATGGCTCCTTTCGCCAATCACAGACCTTTTTGGGTCAATGTTTTTTTATGTGTATTAACATACTTAACATTTACAAAAATGTCATTACTTCAATTTCCGATCTTTTTTGCAGAAAAATCGCTGTATGATATAGATGTTCTCTGACGGGAACATTATCTGTTGTCAAGCTTTGTTCTCAGATTAACAGCTGCCTTGCCGACGAACGGCAGCAGTTTTTGTTCAAAGCGAACCGCATGGAAAATTCCCATTCCCATAAGAATTATATAAACCGTACTGATGCCGATTGTCAGCAGCAGTATCAGTACAAAACAGATTTCGGGAGCAAAGGACAGCACAAGATAAAGCAGGAAATCACCGAAATAAGCAAGCGTAAAAAAGGCAAAAAGAACTCCGCCCTGAAATGTATGAAACCGAAGGTCGGGGTTGTTCTTCTCGACAGCAAAGTGTCCTATCACAAACAGGATGCCGATATATGAAACAGCGGACAAAAAGCGAATATTTCCGTTATTGTCTT
>CACZPV010000192.1 GCA_902783065.1 uncultured Ruminococcus sp. | reverse complement strand
GCTTCTGCACCGCCGGCAATAACAGCGTCAGCCATACCATACTTAATAGCATGAAAAGCCTCACCAACAGCATGTGTAGAAGTCGAGCATGCTGTTACAACGGGAAGACACGGACCTTTTGCCTTGAACCTGATTGCTACATTTCCGGCTGCAATATTGCCTATCATCATTGGAATAAAGAAAGGCGAGATATTCTTTTCCGTATAAAGATTTATACTCTGTTCATAGAACGTGTTAATACCTCCTACACCGGAGCCTACATACACACCCAGTCTTTCAGGAGCAACCTTGCCCTCAATACCGCTGTCCTCCATTGCCTGTGTTGCTGCTGCTATAGCATACTGGCAAAAAAGATCCATTCTGCGGCATTCTCTTTTGTCGATATATTTGGTCGGATCAAAATTTTTTACTTCTGCAGCCACCTTTGCCTTTGAAGTCGCAGTATCAAATTTTGTAATAAAATCAATTCCGCAAACGCCTTTTTTCATGTTATCCCACATTGTCGGGACGTCATTTCCGATAGGCGTTACCGCACCAATTCCTGTAATAACAACTCTTTTCATTTGCGTTATTCCTTTCTTTGAAATCCGGATATCCCTCCGCTTACATCAGATTGCCAATCCGCCGTCTACCTTGATTACCTCGCCCGTAATATAGGACGCTTCATCGCTGGCAAGGAAAGCAACCGTATTTGCTATATCCTCTACTTCTCCCGCACGTTTCATCGGTATGGCAGCCAACGTTGCTTCTCTTGCTTTTTCAGGCATACCGTCCGTCATATCTGTTCTGATAAATCCGGGAGCAATTGCATTAACCGTTACATTTCTTGAACCCAGCTCTTTGGCAATTGACTTGGTCATACCTATGACGCCTGCTTTAGCTGATGCATAATTAGACTGACCCGCATTTCCTGTAATACCCACAATTGAAGATATATTAATGATTCTTCCTCTGCGTTTTTTCATGAAGTGCTTATAAACAGCCTTTGTCATATTAAAAGTACCTTTGAGATTTACTGCGATTACCGCATCAAAATCCGATTCTTTCATTGACAGCATCAGTGTATCCCTGACAATTCCCGCATTATTTACAAGAATATGCACTTCGCCGAATTCCTCGATAATTTCATTCATCAGTTGTTCAGAAGCTTCAAAATCAGCAACATTACATTCATAAGCTTTTGCCTTAATGCCCTTTGCTGCCAATTCCTGTTCTGTTTCAGCTGCTTTTTCACCATCACCCAAATGGCAGAATGCTATATTAGCTCCCTGAGCTGCCAGCTTCAAAGCAATCGCTTTGCCGATACCTCTGGAAGCTCCGGTAATAACTGCTGTTTTGCCTGTCAATTCAAACATACTTCTCCCCTGATGCTCAGTTCAAAGCATCAAGTCCCTCCTTCGTTTCAATATTAATTGCTGTGACATTTGTATTTATTTTCTTTATCAATCCGGTAAGGGTCTTGCCTACACCTACTTCTATAAATCTGTCTGCTCCTTCAAGGATGAGGTTATCGACAGATGTCTGCCATTTCACCGGATTATTAACCTGAGCTGCAATCAGTGCTTTATAGCTGCCTTCATACGGCTGCGCCGTATAATTAGAATATACGGGAATCTCAGGTGTTTTCAGCTCCACACATTCGAGATACTCTGCCAGCGCATCAGAAGCACTGTTCATAAATGGTGAATGAAAAGCACCACTGACTGCCAGTTTTACCGCCTTACCCTTTTCCTCTTTAACTTTTGCACAAAGTGCATCAATTTCGTCTTCTGCAGCAGCCACAACCGTCTGTGCAGGACTGTTGTAATTAACGGGATAAGCTTTTTCAAAGCCTTTACAAATTTCCTCAACCTTTTCCGGTGGAAGTTTGAGCACAGCCGCCATAGCACCCTTATTGTCCTTTGCAGCCTGATCCATCACTTCTGCACGTCTGCATACAAGCTTAAATGCATCTTCATATGAAAGCATTCCTGCAAATGCAATTGCTGCGATCTCTCCCAGCGAAAAACCTGCCACATAATCAGGCCGGATTCCTTTTTCAGCAACTGCGGCTGCTGCCGCAAGATCAACTGCAAAAACACACGGCTGTGTATTTATAGTTACAGAAAGCTCCTCTTTTGTCCCCTCGAAGCACTGTCTTATCGTACCGGGACGAATACTTTCCGCCATATCGAACACTGCCTTGGCGGCAGGTGAATTTTCATAAAGTGACTTTCCCATTCCGGGAACCTGTGCTCCCTGTCCGGAAAATACAAATACTGTTTTTCCCATTACATTGACCTCCCGTTTTTTGCCTGATTCCGTAAAATATATAGCTGATTTAATGTTGCAGTACAACATCCGGATCAAATAGCATTTACTTAATCTTTATTCCACCTGATCACACAGCTGCCGGTAGTCAATCCGCCTCCGAAAGCACACATAGCGATAATGTCGCCTTTTTTAAGCAAACCGCTGCGGTTAGCCTCATCCAGTGCAATTGGTACGCTGCCGGAAGATGTGTTTCCATAATGCTGTACATTACAGAAGAATTTATCTCTGGGGATATCAAGGTTTTTGGCTGCTGTATTAATAATTCTTATATTTGCCTGATGAGGAATGACGCAATCCACATCACTCTGCTGCAGACCGGCATCCTCTACTGCTTTTTTTATACCGTTTGCCATAGCAGCTGTTGCAAAGCGGTAAACATCATTGCCCGCCATATGAAGAACTGCTCTTTCTTCCTCATGCTCATAGAACGGTGAAGAATTTGTTCCGTGAGGTATTCTGATTGCATCATCATTACCGCTGGCAGTAAGGTGAATTGAAAGGAGATCTTCTCCCTCTCCAAGCACAGCAGCTGCTCCCCCGTCGCCGAACAGCACACAGGTAGAACGGTCTGTCCAGTCTGTAATATTAGAAAGGTTATCCATAGAAACAATCAGTACTTTTTTAACTTTTTTTCTTACAAAGAAACCTGCCGCAATATCCAGTGCATAAATAAAACCCGAGCAGGCAGCGTTGACATCAAATGCAGGGCAGGATGCCCCGATCTCCTTCTGAATCATACAGCCCTGCGAAGGTGTAATGTTTTCTCCTCTCATTGTAGAGCAGATGATCAGATCAAGTTCTTCAGGCTTGACACCGGCATTTTCAAGGGCATTATTCGCCGCTTCCACGCACAACTCGGTAATTGTTTCTTTTTTAGCGATATGACGTTCTTCTATACCTGTTCTGGTACGGATCCATTCGTCGTTAGTTTCGACCATTGTTGAAAGTTCATCATTATCCATTACATACTCAGGCACTGCCTTGCCCGTTCCAAGTATCGTAAAACTCATTCTATCATAACCTCCGGGATTCATAGTTACGCAGACAACCATCCGCATACACACTGACAATATTTTGACAGGCACAGAAAATCAATTCATACCATACGGCATAATCTATCTATTCTATCCTTATAATTGTATAACAAATCCCATCATTTGTCAACCCAAATAAGTTATATTTTTTCACATCCCTCCTTATTTTTGTGGTTGTTACCTGATTGTAAAAGTCTGAAATTCCTTTGCCCATACAGTTTTTGATATAATGTGTTTTACAATTATTCTCCGCTGTAATCCGTCATTTTCGTAGATTAAGAATCGAAAACGACTATTTTTGATTTTCAAAGCGAGGGTTTGTGCCGCCTGCGTCGGCACAAACCCTCGCCTTTTTACAATCGGCTGTTAATGGTTGTTCAAATAATAGTATTACCCGAATTCGTGAACCCCGGTATTGATCAACAAAAAAAATAAAGTCATAATGCCAGGTTTTATTAATTATTCAAAATTCATGAAATCACCCGACAGGTGCGCTTCTTTTGCCATCTTCCTACCCCCAGTGAGAAAGGGGTAGGTTGTGGACGGCTGCGCAGGCGAAAACCCCCGATGATATATCGTACAAAAAATGAGAAGCGTCTTTCCGACTTTCTCAGACAGACACCTCCCAATTTGCTTATTTATATTCTTAAAGTATCCAACATCAGCTTATAGATTCTTCCGCTGACTTCAGCATCTTTTTAAGTTCGCTGTCACTTACAAGTCCCTTCTTCGTCACAATCGTACCGCCCAAATAACCAACTGAAGACGCCCAGTATTTACTGCTCACTGTTGTACCCATGCCATGTGAATAAGGCCGCTGAGCAGCAATTGCCTTTACTGATTCATCATTTTTAACAGCAGGATCAGCCAGCGCTGATTTAGAAACAGGAATGGCTCCCCTGTTTTTATAGCGCAGCAACTGAGATTCACCATTCGTCAGATAACATGCAAGCAGCTGAGAAGCAACCGGATATTTCGAAAATGAATTTACACCCACACATTTATAACCGCTGAAGGAATAAAGCTGTTTTTGCTTACCGTCCATTAATACAGTCGGGAGTTTCGCAGCACCAACATTATTTGCGCCGATTTCATTCTTGATTACAGGAAGCATCCAGCTTCCTGTAACTGCTGCCGCAATACTGCCATCACCAAATCCACGCTGAATTGCGATATTATCACCCGAACCGCCATCCACAGCGATCAGACCTTTACCCTGGTTCTGTGCAACACGGCACATTGCTTTCGCAGCACTAAGTCCCTTATTTGTATTGAACGCTGCCGTCTGTACACCGTCTTTATAGCTGATATCTACCCCTGCTGTAAAGAAGAAAGCTGCATTATACCAAGAATTAGACAAATTAAAGTAAACATTTTTACCGGAAGCATTTGCTTTTGCAATCATTCCGTCAAGCGTTGCAAGGTCAGAAGCGTTTTTATAAACACGTTTATCATAGATCATATAGAATCCATTATCACATGTTTTTGGAAACGCATATGTTGTGCCGCCGGAAGTAACCGCACTTAACGAATCAGCCGTATTACCCGATTTAATATAATTTTTCATTACATCGGCAACAGGTGCTACTGCACGTGATTTAACAAGCATTCCGAGACTTTCATCCGAAAAATTGAATACATCTGCTCCGTCTTTAGGTGATTCTATTATTTTAGCGGCTGCGGTATCCTCACCGTAGGCTGCCAGTATTTTTACATTAATAGTATATCCGCTTCCGGCATATAACTTCTTGAAAGCTTCAACACGGGTTTTCTCAAATTTCACATCATTCGCATTGCACCACAACATCAGGTCAATCTTGCCGCCGTTACTTTCTGCCTCTTTTTTCAATGCATTTTTAAACGATGC
>CACZPV010000191.1 GCA_902783065.1 uncultured Ruminococcus sp. | reverse complement strand
GAATATATAAGATGAACCCTTCCCTTTATTATATAATTCATCAAGCCGATTTCACGGATTCAGGATTTAGACATGGGAGGTGCTATGGTGCATACGATCTATCTTGATATACTGTTCTGTGTGAATTTTATAATTGATTATATGATTCTTGTTTCTGTAAAGAAATTTCTTTCGATTTCCTGTCGTCTGCGAAGGCTGCTGCTGGGAGCAGCAGTCGGGGGAATAAGTTCTTTTGTAATTTTGTTGCCGCCAATGCCTTCCGGATTTTCACTGATAATCAGTCTTGCAACAGCATTTTTTGTAATTGGTTCGGCATTTGCTCCTCTGCCAAGAACAGTATTTCTGAAAGCATCAGCAGCTTTTTTTATGGTAAGTTTCGCTTACTGTGGAATAATGATTGCTTTGTGGCTTGTTTTTTCGCCGGATAATATGGTAATCCGGAACAGCAGTGTATATATAGCAATTTCTCCTATCATGCTGGTTTTGACAGCTTTGTTTTGTTATGTTCTCATGAGGGTTATTATACGTATTACCGGAAAGGGAAAACCTGAATGTACGGTTTGCACAGTTAAGGTATTATATCAGACAAAAGATATTATCTTTCAAGGGAAGCTGGATACTGGTAATACGCTTAAAGAGCCGTTTTCGGGAACACCTGTCATAGTTGCTAAAAAATCTGTTTTTGCAGATTTTCCTAAGCTGCGGCAGCTGTCTGCGGGAAATATTTCAGAGGGCATACGGTTGGTGCCGTTTGCCACAGTCGGAGGAGGAGGAATGCTGCCGGCATTCAAGGCAGAGAGGGTTTTTATACGTACAGCAGGCATTACGCACAATGTGGGTGCTTATATTGCACTTTGCGACGATGAAAAAATAACGGGGGGAGATGATGCAGTAATACCATATGAACTGATTTCTTGACCGGAGAAGTTTTGATGCTATTATCATTTTTGAACAGCAGATATACCTTACTTCGGGATAGAGAAACTGTCTCCGCACGATGTTTGTCTGCTTATTATGGATGGATAGTGCAGGTTTGTTAACGGAAAGGGGAAACAGATATGTTTTATATTAATCAGGCAGCGGCAAAAATGGGAATGAAACTGACAGCAATTAAAAAAATGTTGTTCGGGGTGGAAGGACTGTATTACATAAATGGTCCGGAGACCCTTCCGCCGCCCCTGAAATCAGAGGAAGAATATGAAATATTGCAGCAAATTCAGAATGGAGAAGAAAGTGCAAGAGAAAAACTGATTATTCACAATCTAAGATTGGTGGTTTATATTGCCAAAAAATTTGAATCGTCTAATATCAATGTAGAAGACCTTATTTCAATAGGAACGATAGGGTTAATCAAGGCGGTAAACACTTTTCGGCCGGAAAAGAATATAAAGCTTGCAACGTATGCTTCCAGATGTATTGAGAATGAAATATTAATGTTTCTCAGAAAAAGCTCACAGCAAAAAAATGAAATCTCAATTGATGAACCTCTGAATGTGGACTATGACGGCAATGAGTTGTTAATTGCTGATATTCTCGGAAGTGACAGTGATCTTGTCAATATAAGAATTGAAAAAGAATCAGAGCAGCGACAGCTTCTCGGAGCAGTAAGCCGTCTTGGGGAACGGGAACTGATGATTATGGAATTGCGGTTTGGACTGAATGGGAAGAAAGCACATACACAAAAAGAAGTAGCTGACAGACTTGGAATATCACAATCCTATATTTCACGTCTGGAAAAGAAAATCATACGCCGTCTGCGCAAGGAAATTACTGATGAAAGCAAAAGCGCATAATACTAAAAATATCCGCCGTCTTAAGGAATGGCGGATATTTTTGATTTTTATTCATATTTTTCCCGGCAGGATAATATACATACATAGAAACAATTCACCTGCAAAATAAGAAGAATAACGTTACGGGTACAGAAAGTTTACTTTCTGCCGAGGTTAGATCAGAGAAACACTCGCAGGGTTTTAGGGATGCGGTCCCTGATTACGGAGGAGGAATCAGATATGGAGTATACGCTGAAAAAGGAAAAATGCAATATCTGTGAAAAAGTATTTGAAGGAGCAAGTGAACAGCCTGTAGATCTGGAGCTTAGTCTGCCCGACTATTGTCCTGATATCGAAAGAATCCTTAAATGCCGTATCTGTCCGAGTGTAACATCCAAAAATATTACCGGTGACAGATTAGACGTTGACGGAAATGTAGTTATTCGGCTTTATTATCTTGACAGTAAAAAGCAGGCGGTCAGATTATGTGAACATACGAGTCCGTTTTCATGCTCATTTACCCTGAAAAATGCTGACGCTGAGAGTGTATGTCGTGTGCGTCTTAGAACTGAATACCTGAACTGCCGTGCTGTCAGTCCGAGAAAGCTTGATATTCATGGTGCATTTTCTGTTCTTGCTTCTGTGTACAAAAGCGGCAGCAGACAGTACTGCACTGAAATTGACGGTGAAGATATTCAGCAGCAGCAGCACAATGAAACAGTAAGTGTTCTGAAAGGTTGTTCGCAGCAGCAGTTTTCTATCAGTGAGGTACTTGATATCGGTAAAGGAAAGGGAACGCCCGAAAGTATTTTGCGCAGCGAACTAAACATTGTTCTCGATGAAAGCAGAGCAATTGAAGACAAATTAATGCTCAAAGGCGAAGCAATTCTTAAGGTGCTGTATATCACCGATATTGAAACCGGTACACAGGATATGATGAGTTTTAATATACCGCTGAGTCAGATCATTGATGCTCACGGTATTAATGAAAATACGATAAATGATATCTGTGTGGATGTGATGAGTTACGATGTTTCCCTCAAATCGGAATTTGACGAAAGCAGTACTTTGCTGACACTTGATGCAAGACTTTCAGCCATGGTGCTTGCATTTGAGGAGGAGAAGATATCGGTAGTAGACGATGCGTATTCCACAGATTACGATCTGGAACTTGGCTACCGG
>CACZPV010000190.1 GCA_902783065.1 uncultured Ruminococcus sp. | reverse complement strand
TTTTGCAGTGTATTATCAATCTGACTTTGAGACGGATTATCAGGAAGCTTTTCTTCCTCCACTTCACTGATTGAAAAATCAGCAAAACGGCTCATTCGTTTTGCATATTCCGCACAGGCATCTTTCCAATAGCTTTCTTTTAGTTTTCCCACACATATGATACTTACCTTTATCATATCTTAACTCCTTCCCCGAATCCGTAAAGTTAACTTGATGGGTTATAAAAGTTCTTTCGGGCTTCATCATAATCAGGCAAAATGCTGAGTTTCACAGATTCAGGACCTTCATTAATACACCTTTTATTTTGCTGTAATAATCCCTTGAAAAGCTGCGATTTTTTACAAGCTGAATATACTATATGTATAATAAACAATTAGTATATCATTACGTTTCCACCATACTCAGGTGCTATTTTGAGAATAAAATCCTGATCTTTTTTCATACCGTTCATATTCAATTCGCAAAGTGCTGTCTGCTCAGCCAACTCCGGCATATTGTTTTCCCGGCTAAGATGTGCCAATACAAACCTTGTTGTTCCGCTTCTGACAAGTTCAACAAGCTTTCCGGCACAAGTATCATTGGAAAGATGTCCTATATCCGAAAGAATCCGCTGTTTCAGAATATACGGATATCCACCTGTTTCCAGCATCCGTACATCATGATTGGATTCAATCACCACCGTATCACATCCATGAACAGCCATAGCCATATCATCAGTAATATATCCCGTATCTGTAGCAAAAGCCGTCCTTCTTCCGTCAGAGGTTTCCACAACATAGCCATATCCTTCTGCACAGTCGTGGGAAATACGGAACGGTTTAATTTTCATATCATCTGTTTCAATTCCAGCAAGGTCGATCGGCACAATATTCACTTTGTTATTTATCACATCTTTTTCTTCCAAAGCACGGATTGTTCCTGCGGATGAGTAAATTTTCATACCGTATCGGGATGCAAATACGCGTAATCCCTGTATATGGTCACTATGTTCATGTGTAACAAAGATTGCCCGGATCTTTTTCGGATCCAGTTCGTTTTCTTTAAGCGCATTTTCAATCTGTTTGGCACTCTTTCCTATATCAATCAAGATACCGCTTTCTGTCGTACCCAGATAATAACTGTTCCCGCTGCTTCCGCTGAATAACGGATACAATCTCGTCATTTCACACATTCCCCCAAGAATCTTCTTTTATCAGCTAATTGCATAATCCTTATATTTTCCGCACATTTCTGCCATGCACAAAGGGAAGCCGTGGGGCTTCCCTTTAATCAAGCTGTTCTTATAGTAGGATCGTCGACACGAACCCTTTTTATATCGGCACCGATTGCTGCAAACTTTTCCACAACATCTTCATAGCCTCTCTCAATATGTCTGATATCTTCAATTTGTGTTGTACCCTTTGCGCCAAGTGCTGCAACAATCATCGCCGCACCGGCTCTCAGATCTGTTGCTTTAACGGGTGCGCCTTTGAGATGCTCGATTCCCTCAATCACTGCCAGTTTACCGTCAACAGAGATCTCGGCACCCATTCTTCTCAGTTCTTCCACATAGCGAAAACGGTTATCCCATACTGCTTCGTTAACAATACTGGTACCATCCGCCATAGTCAGAATTGCAGCAATCTGAGGCTGCATATCTGTAGGAAAACCGGGGTGAGGCATAGTCTTAACATTACATCTTCTCAGTCTTTCATTTCTGATTACTCTTACAGAATCATCATATTCCTCAATAACAACGCCCATCTCACGCATTTTTGCCGTAATCGATTCAAGATGCTTCGGAATAACATTATTAATCATAACATCGCCGCCCGCACAAGCAACAGCTGCCATATACGTTCCGGCTTCAATCTGATCGGGAATGATCGAATAGGTCGTACCGTTGAGATGTCTGACACCGTTAACCTTTATAACATCCGTACCGGCTCCTCTGACATCAGCTCCCATAGAATTAAGAAAATTGGCAAGATCAACAATATGCGGCTCTTTAGCAGCATTTTCGATAATAGTTCTTCCCTCTGCCTTAACTGCTGCCAGCATAATATTCACTGTAGCACCTACGGACACTACATCAAGATATACATGACCGCCTACAAGCTTGTCGGCCTTTACTTTGATCATACCGCTTTCCACAGAATGCGAAGCTCCCAAAACAGTAAAGCCTTTCAAATGCTGATCTACGGGACGAACACCAAAATCGCATCCACCGGGAAGTGCTACCTCTGCCCGGTTATATTTACCAAGCAGCGCTCCCATAAGATAACTGGACGCTCTCATGTGTCTTACAAGATCATACGTAGCCACTGGTTCCCTGATACCCTTAGGATCAATTTCGAGAGTGGATTTATCTTTTCTTTTGACCGATGCACCCATCTCCTGAAGAATCTCAGCAATAAGGTTAACATCCTGTATATTAGGCACGTTTTCTATGCAGCATACACCATCGGATAAAATCACTGCGGGGATAATCGCCACTGCGGCATTTTTAGCACCGCTGATCTTCACATTTCCGTGAAGTCTGTTACCACCGTTGATTACAATTTTTTCCAAATCTCAACACTCCTGATTCAAATAATAGAGTATATAAATGTACAAAATCTATGGAAACACTGAATAAAAAGAGAACTCTTTCCTAATCTAATCTTTAAGTAACCAACAAGTAAATCACGCCTCAGGGATTTACTCAGCATTACCTTAACAGCAAAACAGTCTTACGAAAAATTCAGCCCTTACAGACCGGCAAACATAAGACCGGCGTTTCCTTAAATTTTACCGACCGAATCTTATGCACAGAAACATTCAGCCGATACAGTTATGATTCTTGTTATTTTCAATCTTAAATAAAGTCACTCTTGAGTTATCATAATACAAATAGCCCCGATTGTCAATAGATTTTTTCCTTAAAACACCATTTTCAGAGAATTTACTGCATATTTCGCTAAAATCCGCTTTACAAATGTAAAGTTTTTTGTTTCACACTTTTACGAAGCAATCCGCCTGTAAAGCCATAAACTTTACGCTGTATAAAATTCATACAGTGCTCTGTAACACATATATACGTCAAGTTTTGATACAACTTCCATAGGAGCATGCATAGAAAGTACCGGAACACCGAGATCGACCACATCAGCATTAAGATTAGCTACAAACTTAGCGATTGTTCCGCCGCCGCCGCCATCAACCTTACCAAGTTCACCGGTCTGCCACAGTACATTGGCATCATCCAGTATTTTACGTATTTTAGCCATATATTCTGCCGAAGCATCAGAAGTAGAATATTTACCGCCGCTGCCTGTATATTTGGTAATTACGGCACCGTTATTAATATAGGAAGAATTATTTGCTTCAAAAGCAGACGCATAGGTTGGATCATATGCAGCATTGACATCTGCTGAAAGACATGTGCTTTTTGCCAGTACGTGCCTTGCTTCTTCACCGTCAGCCTTTGCAAGATCAGCAATAAAATCAATCAGATACGTAGATTTCATACCCGTATTGCCATCGCTTCCGATTTCCTCTCTGTCTGTCAGGACAGTGATAATCGTGCTTTCAGGTAGGTCAGCATCAATTGCTGCCATCAATGCCGGATAAGCGCAGACTTTATCATCATGTCCGTACGCACCGATCATACTTCTGTCAAAACCAATATCTCTTGCCTTGAATGCAGGAACCATCTGAAGGTCAGCAGAAAGAAAATCGACCTCAGCAATCCCGTATTTTTCGAACAGAATATTCAGGATATTCAGCTTAACACTTTCACTTTCCTCATCCTCATTAAAAGGTCTGCTTCCGACAAGTACG
>CACZPV010000189.1 GCA_902783065.1 uncultured Ruminococcus sp. | reverse complement strand
TCAAAATATCTTAAAGGAGCAGAATTCCGGCTGCATAAGGAAAACGGTGATTACTATAACGATACGGTATATAAATCTAATAATGATGGTTTGCTGAAATTGACCGGTATCCCTTGGGGCAGCTACTATCTGGAAGAAACAAAAGCACCGAGCGGTTATGAGATAACCGAGAGTGCAAAGAAGGTAAGCTTTACGGTTAATGCTGATAATAACGCAGGCAGAGAATTGAGCCTTAATATAGTAAATAATCAGCTTCCCGGCAGGGTAATCTTGCAGAAATATGAAAAACTGGAGGATGGAACAGAAACCACAAATCCGTTGAGTAATGCATTTTATGAATTATATTCTTCTGATGATAAGCTTCTTGGTACATATCTTACCGACAGCAGCGGTATCATTCAGGTTGATAACCTTAACTTTGGTAATTATTTTTTCAAGGAAACTGTTCCTTCAACGGGCTATACTGTTAATCCTGACAGGATTGAATTTACAATAGAAGGCAGTGACCCTATAGAAGACGGTATAGTTGTACACAGAATAACCACATATGACACGCATAGGCTCGGAAGCGTCTGGTTGGAGAAAAGAGACGATCAGGGTGAATATGTCAAGGGTGCTGTTTATGCACTTTTCAGACAGTCTGATAATAAACGTGTAAATAATCACGGTAAGGTAGTCGAAAATTCACTGAGTGAAGAAGGCTGCTATACAACTGATGATCTCGGATCGTTTACGGTCGGAGATATCTGGTGGGGAGAGTATTATCTGAAAGAGATCAGTTCTCCTTCCGGATATCAGTTAAATACAACGACTTATCCGTTCACCATTGATAAAAATAGTGTACGCAATGTTATCAAGATACAGGCGCAGGATAACCGCCTGAAAGGAAAAGTTCAGTTAATTAAGGTGAACAGCGAGAATCCTGATAACAAACTTCCGGATGCTCAGTATGGATTGTACTCAAGTGACGGTGCATGGATAAAGAGTGTTATGACCGGTTCGGACGGTACGGTTCTCATTAATGACATTCCATGGGGCAGTTATTATCTGCAGGAGGAAAAAGCACCGGTCGGCTTTGGCTTGTCTGATGAAAAGATCAGATTCTCAGTCAATTATATTTCAGCAGGAAAAACACAGGAAATCACTGCTGAGGACAAACCGGCGAGAGGTGAAGTATCAGTCAAGAAAGTCATTCCGATTGATAGCATTGTTTTTTCACATGGTGAGCCAATGTTCATATTTATGCTCAGAGGCCATGATGATGTTGGAAATACGGATTACACCGTATACAAGAGCGTGACTTTTTCAAAGGATTATGTCAAATCCATGAAAGAGGCAGGTAAGCAGAATGCAGAAATGACATTGGTGTTCAGTGACATACCGACAGGAACCTGCACATTGTCAGAGATTGAAACCATACGTTATGCAGTATCACAAATTTCTGATGTAAGTGTAAACGGTGTGGTCAATAACACGGACAAAAAAATTGTATTTACAATTACTGACAGCAATTTAAAATGCAGTGCAACTTTTACAAATGCAAAAGAAGTTCAATCAAAGGCATCTCAGACAACAGCGGAAGTCAATATTCTTAAAAAAGCACGAAAGGTAACCTCGCTTTCTGCTATATGGAAAGGCGACAGAGTGTATACCGATACGATGCTTGACCGAAGCAAGCTGGATGTTTACGTGATATATGACGATGGTGTAACGAAGAAGCTTGCAGATGATGAGTATGAGCTTTGGAACGGTACACAGCAGCTTTCACAGCCCGGTGTTGATGACTTTGAACTGAATACCAATCTGACAGCGACAATAGATGTTAAATATACTTATTCCGGAAGGACATATACGGATCAGTTTGAGATACGTATTGTTTCAATGGCGCCGTTTACCTATACAGTAACAGAGGCTCCGTTTACGGAGAACGGCATACAGTACGCAGGTACAGCGTTAATTACAGGTTATGTCGGCAGCGGCACAAATGCTTCTATTCCTTCAAAAGTAACAGGAAAAAGAACCTTGCTGAACAATGTGACCGGAGAGTATCAGGATGAGCCATCCGATAAGGTTTACAAAGTAGTTGGAACTGAAAGTATTACTGACAATACTGCATGCTATGGTTTCAGTAGTTTTACAAATCTGACATTGCCTGATTCTGTAAAGGAAATCGGAAAATATTCATTCTATAATTGTGCATCTTTGGAGTCAATTAATCTTGACAATGTAGAAACAATTGGGGATAATGCGTTC
>CACZPV010000188.1 GCA_902783065.1 uncultured Ruminococcus sp. | reverse complement strand
AGCGATACCGCCAAAAAGATTGCACAAGGCGATTTTAACGCGAGAATTGATAAATTCTATGACGATGAAATCGGAGATTTGTGCGATACCATTAATTACATGGCAGGAGAGCTTGGTACGGCTGATAAGATGAAAAATGATTTTATATCATCTGTTTCTCATGAACTCAGAACACCGCTGACAGCTATTAAGGGCTGGGCGGAAACCATGCAGCTTGACGGCTTTCAGGATAAGCGGACACTGCAAAAGGGTATGAATATCATTATTAAGGAAACCGAAAGACTTGGCGGAATTGTGGAAGAAGTACTTGATTTTTCCAGAATCCAGCAAGATCGTATGGTGCTGATTATTGACAGGGTTGACCTGATTGCCGAACTGGATGAATCTATCTATATGCTTAAGGAAAGAGCAAACAGGGAAAATAAACATATTATTTATGAAGCTCCGGAAATGCTGCCTATTATTGTAGGTGACAGAAACAGATTGCGTCAGGTATTTATTAATGTGATTGATAATGCATTGAAATATTCATCCTCTGACGGGGTAGTCAATATAACTGCCGATGCGGATGAAGATAATATCACTATTACGGTTGCCGATAATGGCTGCGGTATCTCTGCCGAAGATCTTCCTAAGGTCAAGCAGAAATTCTATAAGGCAAATCAGACGGTAAGAGGTTCCGGTATAGGATTGGCAGTGGTTGATGAAATTATTAAGCTTCACCACGGAATACTGGATATCGACAGTACCGAAGGTGTCGGTACTACGGTAACTATTACGCTTCCGGTGATTAAGGAAGAACAGCCCTCGGAAGAAAATACCGAAGGTGAGGAAGAATAAATTATCTGATGTTTCTGCCTGAATCAGGCATCCGATATTCGAAGGAAGGAAAGACTGAAAGAAAGAAGGTCTGTTATGAAAAAACAAAAAACAAAAATGATTACCTCAATAGGCGGTCAGGCTCTTATGGAAGGTATTATGATGAGAGGACCTAAGAAATGTACGATGGCAGTCAGAAAAAGTGACGGCTCTATCGAACTGGAGGACGTGCATCCGCTGAATTGGGCAAAAAGGCATAAAATTCTCAGGCTGCCTCTGGTCAGGGGTGTCGTCAATATGATCGACTCTCTGGTGACAGGCGAAAAAGCTCTGATGCGCTCAGCTGATAAGGCTCTTGAGGGGGAGGAAGAAACAGATGAGGAACCGTCAAAGCTGGATATGTGGCTGGAAAAACATTTCGGGAATAAAATCATCAATGTAGTAATGATTATTTCTACCATTCTTGCTGTTATTTTTTGTGTCGGAGTTTTTTATTTCATGCCGACATGGCTGTATAATCTGACAGCAGGAGTACTTCCTTTTCTGAAAGAACCGGTGCTGGGAATGGAACGTTTCTGGCAGTCAGCATATGAAGGTGTTATACGAATTGTCCTGTTCCTTGTGTATATGTGTCTGTGTACACTCAATAAGGATGTAAAAAGAGTTTTTCAGTATCACGGTGCAGAGCATAAAACTATTTTCTGTTATGAATATGGTCTTGACCTGACAGTGGAAAATGTGAGAAAACAGATCCGTTTTCATCCTCGCTGCGGTACAAGTTTTATGGTGCTGATGCTGATTGTTGGTATTATAATTGGCTTGTTTATTCCGATTAATCATCCGGTGATCCGTCCCGTTGTAAAATTCTGTCTGCTTCCTGTTACGGTTGGAATTGGTTATGAACTTATTAAAATCTGCGGCAGACACGATAATATCATTACAAGGATTATTGCTGCTCCCGGAGTATGGATGCAGCATATTACTACAAAAGAACCTGATGATAAAATGATTGAGGTCGCTATACAGGCGATGAAGGATGTAATTCCCGAAAACGGGGAGGACAGGATCGGATGACATATCGTGAACTGTATAAGTATTCTGAAAATGAACTTGCAGAAGCCGGAAATGTATCTCAGAAAACCGATACCTGTGAACTGATGTATCACTTTTTTGGAGTTGACCGGTTCTCAATGATGGAACTGGCAAAAAAAAATGCCGGTTCTGAACAAGAAGCACTGTTTCTTAGTGCCGTGCAGAAACGAAAAAATGGCTATCCTTTGCAATACCTGCTGCAGCAGTGGAGCTTTATGGGAGTCTTGCTCAGTGTCGGTGAGGGAGTTTTGATTCCTCGTGACGATACAGAGGTTTGTGTTCGTGAATGTATGAAGCTGATGGATGAAAAAGGGATGAAAGATCCGATTATAATTGATCTTTGCAGCGGCAGCGGTGCAATAGCGATTGCTTTGGGTAAGAAATATCCGAGGGCAAATATAACTGCGGCTGAACTTTCCGGTGAGGCTTTTGCATTTTTAAAAGAAAATATAGTACTTAATGAGGTACAGCAAATTATTGAACCTATTCAATCTGATATTGCCGTGCTTTGCAGGGAATATGATAATGATTACTTTGATGTTATTATTTCTAACCCTCCTTACGTAAGATCGGAGGAAATTCCCGCTTTGCAAAAAGAAGTGCAGTATGAGCCGAAAATGGCTTTGGACGGAGGTATTGACGGACTTTACTTTTACCGTATTATTGCTGAAAAATGGATTCCGAAGCTTAAAAAGGGAGGTGTTGTTTCCCTTGAGATAGGGGAAGAACAGGGACAGGAGGTTCGGAATCTGCTGGAACAATACGGATTGAAGGATGTCCGTGTGGTTAAAGATATTGCAGGATTAGACAGAACGATCATCGGTTGTGCAGTATAAATGACAGCATGTCAACCTTTGATTTCCGACTATAAATAATAAAGGTGGAACGATAAAATGGCAGTAGATAAGCAGAAAGCGTTGGAAACAGCGCTTCATCAGATAGAAAAACAATTTGGTAAGGGCGCAGTTATGCGCCTGGGCGAAAATGTGGCAATGCAGGTGGATGCGATACCCACCGGGTCACTGTCGCTTGATATGGCACTTGGAATAGGCGGTTTGCCAAAGGGAAGAATTGTGGAAATATATGGTCCAGAATCTTCGGGTAAAACAACACTGGCGCTTCACTGTATTGCAGAAGCACAGAAAAAAGGCGGTTATGCGGCTTTCATTGATGTAGAGCATGCACTGGATCCGATTTATGCTAAGGCACTTGGAGTAGATATTGATTCACTTCTTGTTTCGCAGCCGGATACAGGTGAGGACGCATTGGAAATTGCTGAAGCATTGGTGCGTTCCGGAGCAATTGATATAATCGTTGTTGACTCAGTAGCAGCTTTGGCGCCTAAGGCTGAAATTGAAGGTGATATGGGAGCTGCTCACGTAGGATTGCAGGCAAGACTTATGTCACAGGCATTGAGAAAACTTGCCGGTTCTATTTCCAAACTTAACTGCGTTGCTATTTTTATCAACCAGCTGCGTGAAAAAGTTGGCATAATGTTTGGTAATCCGGAAACAACTCCCGGAGGACGTGCATTGAAATATTATGCTACTGTTCGTATAGATATAAGAAAGATCGATACCCTGAAAGCCGGCGGAGAAGTAATAGGCTCAAGAACAAGGGCGAAGGTTGTTAAAAATAAGGTGGCGCCTCCGTTCCGTGAAGCAGAATTTGATATTATGTACGGAGAAGGCATTTCCAGAACAGGTGAACTGCTTGATCTTGCAGTACAGCTGGATATAATAAAAAAGAGCGGCGCATGGTTCTCTTACGACGGAAACCGAATCGGTCAGGGACGTGACAATGCTAAAGAGTTTCTGAAAAATAATCCTGACATTATGGCAAAGGCTGAGGCAGAACTGATGGCTAATAAAGATAAACTGACGTTCTCAAGGCAGTCGTCCAAAAAATCAAAAAAATCTGCAAAGGATGAAGAAAGCGCTGCTTCTACAGAAGAAGAACGTCCAGAAACTAAACCGGTAGAGGATGCACCGTCACCAGCTCAGACTGATGGTGAAGCAAGAACATCCAACGAAGATATTGATATTATGGTGGACTGATATGTTCATCAATGCGGCTGAGGAAAGAAAAAAAGGGATGACAGCCCTTTATATAGACGGTGAGTATGCCGTCAGTGTTGATACCGTGACATGGATGTCGTCAGGGAAAAAAACAGGTTCTGACATTACAGACGAAGAATTGTATGAACTGATACATACGTCAAATGTAAACAGAGCAAAAGAAAAGGCACTTTACCTGATTGAATATCGTTTCAGATCACGCAAAGAAATAGAAGATAAACTGATTCCATTGTTTGGTGAAGATGCTTCCGGACAGGCAATTGAGCGATTGGAACAGCTTGGTCTGATAGATGATGAAAGTTTTGCAAGAGAATATGCAAGACAGCTTTTTGAAAATAAGCATTTCTCCGGTATGAGGGTGTCTTACGAACTTGTTAAAAAAGGAATTGACCGTAATCTGATTGATGAGATTATAGAGGAAATGGAACCTGATCCTGCCCGGCAGATCGAAAAGCTTCTCCGGACAAAATATGCCCGCTGTCTTGATGACGAAAAGGGCAGACAAAGGGCAATCAATGGTCTTAGAGCAATGGGGTTCAATTGGTACGATATCAAGGACGCTCTTTCTTTGTATGACGATCAGTAATTTGTTTTCTGCCGCTTTAAGGTGGGACGGGAAAGGGTTTTTATCAATGTTTATGCGATTTAGGAAACACTGACGGGAAGTTCCGGTTAAGAAAAAAGTGCAGCGCAGTGCTGCCATGGAGGTTAAAAGTATGGCTGTGAAGGTAGGAATGGTCAGTCTTGGATGTTCCAAAAACAGAGTAGACGGCGAAATGATGCTGTATACCTTAAAGGAAAAAGGATTTGAACCTGTAAAAGATGTTGTTTACAGCGATGTTGCAATTGTCAATACCTGCGGATTTATTGAAGATGCCAAGCAGGAAAGTATTGATGAAATACTGGAACTTGTCAGATTGAAAAAAGAGGGGGTTATCCGTGCAATTATTGTAACAGGATGCCTTGCAGAAAGATATCAGAGTGAAGTGATGAAAGAACTGTACGAGGTGGATGCTGTTGTAGGTATCGGCGGCAATAAGGAAATTGCTGGGGTAATCAATGAGGTTCTTGAAAAGAAAAAAGTAGAGTTATATCCACCGAAAAATGAGCTTCCGCTTTGCGGAGAAAGAATACGTTCTACACCGTTTTATTATACCTATCTTAAGATAGCCGAAGGATGCGATAATAATTGTACCTACTGTGCTATTCCGCTGATCAGGGGTCATTTCAGAAGCAGACCTATGGACGATATCATCAGAGAGGCAGAAGAACTGAGCGAAAAAGGTGTAAAGGAGTTCATTGTTATAGCACAGGATACTTCCCGATATGGGGAAGATCTATGCGGAAAATCTCTTTTACCTGAATTGCTGAGAAATCTTTGTGCTGTTGAAAAACTTCAGTATATAAGAGTACTGTATTGTTACCCTGAAAGGATCACCGATGAGCTGATCGAAGTTTTCAGGACAGAGCCGAAAATACTTAAATATATTGATATCCCTATGCAGCACTGCAATTCGGGAGTTCTGAAAAGAATGAACCGCAAGGGCAGCAGACAGTCACTTACGGCATTGGTAAAAAAACTTCGTGATACTATACCCGGTATCGTAATCAGGACAACACTGATGACAGGCTTTCCGGGAGAAACTGAGGAGGAATTTACTGAGTTATCTGAATTTGTTGAAGAAGTGCAGTTTGACAGAATGGGATGTTTTGCATATTCTCTGGAAGAAGATACACCTGCTGCAAAAATGAAAGACCAGATAGACGAGGATGTTAAGCGTCATCGTCAGGAAATGATCATGCAGCAGCAGGGACGCATTATGACGGAAATTAACCGGAAATATATTGGTAAAACGATCGGTGTTATCTGTGAAGGTCTTGACAGACATTCCGGGTGTTATTTCGGCAGGAGTGCAGGAGATGCTCCGGAAGTTGATGGTAAGGTACTCTTTATTACCAAAGGGAAGAAGCCAAGAATCGGAGATGTCGTTAGAGTAGCAATTACAGATTCACTGGAATACGACTTGATGGGAATTTTAAATGACATAACTCAGTGAATGGCTCTGGTTATTTTCAATAATGCTGATACAGGAGATCAATTACAATGAATTTACCGAATAAACTGACGGTGCTTCGTATAATACTTGTACCGTTTTATATCTTTTTTTTGCTGATGCCCGTAATTCCGCATCATTATCTGATTTCACTGCTGATTTTTGCAGCAGCATCCTACACCGATCATCTCGACGGTAAAATTGCAAGAAAATATAATATGATTACGGATTTCGGAAAATTTGCCGATCCTCTGGCGGATAAAATTATGATTGTGGCAGCACTTGCCTGTTTTGTACAGCTTGGACTTACTAATGCAGTTGTACTTACGGTTGTGGTTTCCAGAGAATTTATGGTAACGGCTATGCGTTTGGTTGCATCTTCCAAAGGGAAAGTTGTTGCAGCCAATAACTGGGGTAAAGCAAAAACAATCAGTCAGATAGCAGCTGTGCTGATTATTATGCTTTTACAGTATATTCTGGAACTTGGAAATATGAAAGTGTTGACGATCGATATGGTATCGCTGACCAATCTTTTTGGTATTATCGGAGAAACTGCCTTGTGGATATCGGCACTTCTGACGGTGATTTCGGGAGTAATTTACATAGTGCAGAATTTTGAGTTTATAAAAAACGCAAAATAAACTGTATCGAAACAGGTACTTAACAGAAACGAGAAGGGTTACCGATATATGATTGGAAATGTAAAACAGTGTTTGTTCAGCCAGAAATCATTTAAATGCTGAAGAATCACGTTTTTTAGCAATAACGGGGGAGTCCGTATGAATTATGATTTTTTTACAGTTAATTTTTTTCCGATTGTCGGTGGTCTTTTTCTGCTT
>CACZPV010000187.1 GCA_902783065.1 uncultured Ruminococcus sp. | reverse complement strand
CGCTGCCGGAGTTTTCGGATGATTCATTTTTTACAGTTTGGTCGGGACTGCTTTCAACAGAAACTGAGGACTTATTGTTTATGCCTGTTCCGGTTTTCTCCGAATGTTCCGATATACTGTTTTCCGGAATGCTTCCGGTGTGTTCGGAGGACTGATTTGGTTTTGACGGTGCAGAAACATCAGGGCTGACGGAAGGATCATTGTTTTCCGGTTCAGGCGGATCATACTGATTCCCGTTGCTGTCTGCTATCAGTGTTTCGTAGATTCCGTCATTATCGTTGTCTATGTAAATACCCAGTGTTTCATCATTTACGGCTTTAAACTGTGGATTACTTTGTAATAAACCAGCCGTCCAAATTTTGGATGCTTGGTATAAAAAGACCTCAAGGTTAGGTTAAAATAATTATTTCAGTCGTCTGCTATTGTTGATTCATGACAAAGTTGAATTATTAAGATTAAAGTTTTAGTTTTTTAGGAAAGGGGTCTGGGGGATAACCCTTTGTTTTCAAACAAAGGGTTTCCCCCAGGAAAATGCGTTTTTGCTCCGACGGCTCGTCGTAGCTCGATGCGGGTTATCAATTGACAAAAAAAAGCAAAAGTGATATTGTATATGTTAGAATCAATAGCTTTGTTGTGGCAGCTTTTATGGGTCATTTTGTGAATTGTTGGGAGGATGCGTATGTTTGACTTTTTAACAGGTACGGTACTGTTTCTTAGCTGTATTTACGAGGGATATCGCCTTGTTTATGCTATTAATGCACTGGTGGAATACAGTCAGACTATCGGAAGTATTGACACCGATACAACGGCTTTCCTCCAGATGGAATCAGTCAAAAATAACAGCATTTTTGAAATTGTTATATGCGGTGTCTTGCTGTTGCTGACGTTGATTTGTCTTTTGCGTTTCATTCGATGGGCTATTATCGGGAACATTATTTATATGACTCATAATACAACTAAAGATTTTATAAAAACTACCAACGGTAATGGCAGCGGTTCGTCTGTGAAAGTGAAAAGTAAAAGTTCAGCATACGGAGGTATGAAAATTACTAATTCTGGGACTAAGAAAGAAAAACAGGAGTAATAATATTAAGGAACCACTGAGTATAGAATTATGAGCAGTTGTACAAGGAACACGTTATTTATAATGATGTAACAAAGGAGAATTTTGTACAACGGTAAAATTTAAGCCTGCTCTGTGCAAAGAACTTGATTTTCAGGAGGAATAAGGAATTGAAGAAGGGGAAAACGGAAAGAACAAAAGTATTGATGATTGTGAATCCGCGTTCGGGAAAACTCAGACCGAATTTCTCGGCGAGAATAATTGCAGAAATGTTTTCGGACAATAATATGGAAGTAGGAGTATTTTTCACTGCACCAGGTTATAATGCGGATTTTCTGGTAAAGGAACATGCTAAAAATTTTGATATTATTGCTTGCTGCGGCGGTGACGGAACAGTCAGCGAAACAATCGCAGGAATGATGGAAGCCGGAATTGATAAACCAATGGGTTATATTCCCGCCGGAACAACTAATGATCTTGCCCGCAGTATCGGTATTCCCACAAAACCTGAAAAAGCGGCAAAAGTTATTATCGGGCAAAAGTCAAGACCGCTTGATATTGGCAGTTTTGATGATGGAACTTTTGTATATATAGCGTCCTTCGGTGCCTTTACTGAAGTGTCTTATGCAACACCTCAGAAGGCAAAAAATATTTTTGGCAGATTTGCTTACTATCTTGGTGCTGTCAAATTCATGCCTAAAATACAATCATATCATGTTAAAGTGGAAAGTGATGCGAGAACGTGCGAGGGAGATTATATTTTTGGCTCTGTAACAAATTCAACGTCAGTTGCAGGGATTTTTAAATTTGAGAATGATACGGTTGATTTTGCGGACGGAAAATATGAGGTTATCCTGATAAAGCGCCCAAAAAGTCTTTTTTCGGCATTTACAATACTTATGTCCATGCTGAATAAAACATATCAACATGAAAATATAGAAATGTTCCGTGCATCAGATATCCGGTTCACTTCCGATGAACCGCTGGATTGGGCTGTGGACGGAGAACACAAAAAAGGCGGAATGACCGTTCATATTGTCAATCATCCGCAGGCAATTAATCTGATTATGAAGAAAAGACGTTCCGATAAAAAGAACCGTAACGCATAATAATGTACTTTTCGCTGTTTATAATCACCTGAATCTGTGAAGTTAACTTGATGAATTATAATAAGGAAAGTCCTTATGGTTCATCATATCTATGCTGCGGGCACCCGCTCCGCATAAACATATGATATTTGACTTTTACAATCAGCTGATTCAGAAAAAACAAAGGAGGATAAAAGATGGAACTGAAAGATACGATCAGAGATTCAATTTCGATTTCTTTATTGAAAACACGTCCGATAGAGGATGTTTTTAAAGAAGTGAAACAACGCGGGGCAATAATAGTGATGAAAGATGATGTTCCCGAATGTGTTCTGATATCTCCTCAGGAATATAACAGAATCATGGATGAATTGGAGATTGCCAGATTGGAAAAAGATCTTTCTGAAGAAATAAGGTATGAGGACTTACTTAACGAAACAGATATAACAGAACTTGATAATATCAATAATTAACTGCTGATATCTGCCTGTCCGGAGTTTTCTCCTCAACTTTTTCTAAGTGCGGCATTGAAAAAGTTACTTTATACTAATACTTGATAAAAAACATACAGCCTTTGAGGTCTGTTTTCCGCAAATCCAAGCCTACTTTCTATCTGGAATATTATTAATGTTTCATCGCTCAGGTCAAAAATAAAAGCACCGGCAGCCGTATTCACTGTCGGTGCTGTTTTTTATTATACTTTTCGTTCTATGGCTTATCACGAAAAGAGGAGGAATATTTCAATTTCCAATGGCTATAACGGAAATATTATATATTAT
>CACZPV010000186.1 GCA_902783065.1 uncultured Ruminococcus sp. | reverse complement strand
TTTTTTATATACTTTTCTATGTTCACAGAATCACAGACAACTAAATCTGCAAGTCCTACCATCTTCTTTTCAGACCACTTCCAGTATTTCCGCACTATTCCTGACCACTTTGCTCGCATCCACTCGTGACCATCCGGATTTAAGTAGTACTTACCACCGATATCTCTGATTTTTTTAACTAAGTCTCCGATAAATAGTCCTATACGGCAAGTCAAAATATAGAAGATGGCATGCTGAATATTGTGATTTTTACAATATTGTATGCTATATAGCAATGCAGCTCTGTCATAGTAGATAGCTGCAGCCGACCCTATGTTAGGACAGGAAATTTTAAAAACATGAGCATTTTTATAAGTAAACTCTGTTACATTTCCATCCTTATCCCTTTTAGTAACCTTCACACCCTCCAGTTTGGTTTCATCCATGAAACCGTTGCCGTTAGCTTTGCAAGCAACATGATATTTTACACTCTGTTCCTTTTCGTGCTCACCGATAAGACGGTCTACAAAGGTTTCATATCCGCCGTACTGACCGATAGACTTGGAACCAATTATAAACACATGTTGTACTTGTTTTTTGTCGGAGGCCTTGCCTCTATTATCTTTAGCCATTAAGTTGGCCTCCTTCTGTCTGTTTTCTTCGTTGTCATCATCTCATTGGTTATCTCAGAGCCTGCTGACGAATTTCCATGTGTGCGGCTTGCGCTATCAGAATCTTCGCCAAATGAATTCAAAACCACAGGCAATACTTTGCGAATTGCAGAGGATTTTGGAAAAAATGGCGAAAAAAGATGTCAGCTGCCTAGGCAGCGACAAGCCGTGCGCAGAGAGATACGTCAGCAGGCTCTCATAAACTCCACGATACTAATCAGTCCACATAAATTCCACCCTGTGATTCCCATCATACCTGATACAAAACCATGATAAGAATTATGAGGCCGCCTGTAACAACAGCCTGAGATTTTGAACCAGACAGGTAAGTTTTTCTTACCGCTACGTGCAACTATATTAGCTTTTCTCATTTCCTAAATCATCCTCAAAACTTACCCCAATCCGCTTAGAACTATGAAACATCCGACAGAAATGGATTTGCCATTTTTTGATTTAGAGAATTATAAAAACAATCATTAAAGATGCCCATGCTCACTTATTGATTCATCTCTCGCTGATACACTCTATACATTATACTAATACCCTCCAAAAAAGTCAAGCCAAATTAAACATATTTTCCTCTTAAATTGAAATGATTTTTAATTTATTTGTGTATGAGTATAATGTATATCCTGGAAATAGACTATTTATGTGACAATTCCAATCCCAACATTATAGGAATATTCTCGTCATGGAAAATGTGAACATCATTGTTGTAGGTAAAAAAATCTATAATGTATTTCAGCTTTTCGGACATTTTATCCGTCTGAATCTCAAATTTCACTCTGGTAACTGCTTGCATGTCAAAATGAGCCGCACAGGGCTTTTTCTTTTATGTATACCCGCACAGAAAAAATATCTGGTCACCCTATCGAGGACGCTCGGCATGACATTTTCAATGAATTTCCTCCAAATTGATTATATTTCTTCACATTTCACATAAAGAGATAGCCAAATCACTCCGAAAAAGACACGATGCGGGTTGTTCACGATTCGAACAAGCCCTGCGGTTAAAAAAAGGCTGTACGAGTGTATGCGATATGATACATTGTCAAATGCCATAAAAGCAAGCCATCCATTTTGTGATAGGTTACGCGATTAACCTCTTGCGCAATGATTATCCATCCATTATAATCTCCTTGAAAGGACCTGAAAAGGTGAAAAATCAAGGAGAATATTTTGTCAGAAAAAAACTGGATAAAGAAACTATGAGGTGTTTTTATGAATGAGTCAAAAACCAGAACAATGGCTCTCTGCATGGTATCGTTCCTTTCGGGGATACTTGGCTTGTTGTTTTTTGTATTGATTATTTGTTTAAGAAGTCAGGGGTTATGGTGCATTGCGGGTTGTGTCATCTTTTCCGTAACGGGACTGGTGCTCAGCGCGGTTTCGTTGAAAAAACCGGACTGTGTGACAGCTCTGAGCCTTGCTGGACTGATCACATCCATTATTTCACTTGTCCTGTTGCTGATACTCATTGTGCTCATAGCGGCTTTGTTTATATTTTTCTCTGATTTCTTCAATGCGATATCAGGACTGGGACGAATCGGATAAAGGGGTATTATTATGAAAATAACAGATGTGAAACGATTGATAGCGATTAGCTTGTTGTGTGTTTTTCCGATGATCGCTGTCGGGTGCAATAAAACCAGGCATCCGGCTTATCCGGATGCCTGTATAGGCGTTCTCTACTCTACGGACAGCGGCAACCGCTCCGTCATCGAATGGTATGACAGTGAGCTTAATTCTCTCGGAACAGATTCCTATCCTTTTTCGGGCGCTTCTGTCAGTCAGACAAATGCGCATATGCAGGACGATACCGTATTTCTGGCTCCGACAGGGGAGGAACAGAAAAAGGATTACGGAAAAATTGCGCTTATCAATCCGACAAAGGGCAGCTTTGAGGAAATCAATACCGGCAGAGTCAATCAGTATGACTGCTCGGTAGAAGGGTCTTATCTGGCTTTGACAAGCAACCTTAACGGAGCGTGTTATGTAGATCTGATTCAGATAGACAATAAAGAAATCCGCACGCTCCGCATCCCGGACAACCGCGTGATTTGCACGCAGCCGATTCTGATAAACGGCGAGGTATTTGCTTCGGCAACCGACGGAGACAAGTATTATCTTTGCCAATGTCATTTTACCGATAATGAAGTTGCGTTTATAACGGAACTTCCTGATGAACGCTCAACCTATTTGGAGAAACACGGTGACGATCTGGCTTTGATTTCGCAGGGCACGCTTGTTAAGTACAACACTGTTACCAAAGAATGGGAATCCATCCAGCTGAGCCATTCTGACGCGTTGAATCTCAATATTGTGGACGATGTGGCATGGATCGCCTACACCGACCCATTTGATGAGAATTTCCACAGCAGCATCGAGGCGAGAAATTATCAAACGGGAGAGGTACTTTGCAGTGAGGAATTTGACGGTGCCATCCTACAGTTGGAAGCCGACGATGATCGGCTCTTTGTCAGGACATATGAAGAATTGATTGCATACTCTTTTGCAAACGGGCAATTAACGGAACAGCGCAGAATACATTGCGAGAAGAAGGGCTATTATTACAGCGGATTCTTTTATCTGGGAGCAAAATGACAATGCAAATTTCCATAGCGCAAAATATTAATCAAAAAAGACAGAAGGCAATGGAATGTGGTCTGAAAACAAGGTGAGAATCAAAGACATCGCAGAGGAATTGGGCTTGAGCACAGCGACCGTCTCCAATGTGCTCCACGGCAAAACGCAGAAGATTTCCGACAGAACCGTCAAAGCGGTAGAGCAAAAGCTGGAGGAACGCGGCTATATTCCCGATATGGC
>CACZPV010000185.1 GCA_902783065.1 uncultured Ruminococcus sp. | reverse complement strand
CTGCCTCTGCGCCGTCCTTATATGATAAGGTATCGATATGTACTTCGTCTGCAACCATAAATTCAGAATAGAAACCAAGACCGAAATGACCTATAATACCGCCTTCGGCATCAGTTTTGTCACTGTACTTTTCAATAAATTCTTTTGCACCTGAAAAAGCAACCTGTGTAATATATTTTTCTACCTCATCTGCGGTCATACCAAGACCGTTATCACTTACAGTAAGCGTTTTGGCGTCCTTATCAAGAATGACATCTATTCTGGGTTTAACATTATCGTTTTCTGCTTCACCTATTGAGCAAAGACTCTGATATTTTTTAATAGCATCGCATCCGTTGGCAATGATTTCTCTCAGAAAAATATCCTTATCAGAATAGAGCCATTTTTTAATAATCGGAAATAAATTTTCCGAATCTACTTTAATTTGTCCTTCTTTTTTCATTTAAATTACCTCCGTTGGATATCATAAATTTTGCCGTCCGTTGCAGGACGGCAGCGAGGAAATACCTCGTATTTTGTGTATAAAGTGATGCCTTAAAAATACGGCAATCGCTGTCTGAAATAATGATAATATTTGCTGTCTGTCAGAAGCGGCAAACAGAAAATTCATATTAGCCGATTGTAAAAAGACGAGGGTTTGTGCCGTCTGCGGCGGCACAAACTTCGCTCCGAAAAAGTCAAAAATCAGTTGTTTTCGATGCTTAAGCAAGGGAAATGAAGGATTGCAGCGAAAAAAATTGAAAACACATGATACAAAAATCGCATGGATAAAGGAATTTCAGACTTTTACAATCGAATAGAAACTTCATATATAAAGGTTGCTTTTTAAAAAAGTATTTTCAAGCTGATAGTCCTGGTTATGAATCACTGCTTACATTTCTTTCAATCCATTGTTGATACGTCATAAGCACTTGCCGCGGTTTAGAACCTTCATGAGGTCCTACAATACCCATTTGTTCCATTTCATCGATCAATCTTCCGGCTCTTGCGTATCCAACCCTGAATCTTCTTTGCAGCATAGAAGTTGATGCCTGACCAGCCTCTACAACACATTTGATAGCCTCCTCAATCATCGGGTCAAATTCGGAAGACATATCATCACTGCCAATGTTATTCTTGTCGGCAACAGCATTTTTTTCAATTTCTTCCAGAACTTTTTCGTCATATTCAACGACTTTACTTTCCTTAATAAAATTGAGTACTCTTTCTATTTCAGGATCATCAACGAAGCATCCCTGCACACGTATCGGTTTATTTTTGCCGATGGGTGAGAACAGCATATCACCTCGACCAAGGAGTTTTTCTGCCCCTCCTGTATCGAGAATGGTTCTGGAGTCCACCTGTGACTTAACCGCAAATGCGATACGGCTCGGTACATTAGCTTTGATAAGACCTGTAATTACGTCAACAGAAGGACGCTGGGTAGCTATTACAAGGTGCATTCCGGCGGCACGCGCCATCTGTGCGAGTCGACAAATTGCTTCTTCGACATCCTTTGGAGCTGCCATCATGAGATCGGCAAGTTCATCGATAACAATTACGATCTGCGGCATTTTTTTCAGAATCTTAGGTTCGCTCTGTGGTTCTTCATTTTCTCCGATTTCAGCCTGAGCCTGAGCGAGCATTTCATCTTCTTCAAATGTTCTGTCCGGATCATCTGCAGGTTCGCTGTTAATATTTTCCTCTGTAAGTGTATTCATTCTTTCAACAAGCCTGTTATAGCTATGCATATCGCGGACGTTGTATTCTGCAAAAATCTTATAACGGTTCAGCATTTCGTTAACAGCCCAGTTAAGTGCACCGGCAGCTTTTCTGGGATCGGTTACAACCGGAACAAGAAGGTGGGGAATACCGTTATATACTCCGAGTTCCACTACTTTTGGATCTATAAGCATCAGTTTGACATCCTCAGGACTGGATTTATACAGCAGGCTGACTAGCATAGAGTTAATGCAGACAGATTTACCAGAACCAGTTGAACCTGCAATCAGCAGATGCGGCATTCTTGCAAGATCTGCAATAGTGTTTTTTCCGGTAATATCCTTACCGAGAGCAACCGTAAGATTACTTTTTGCTTCTCTGAATTCGTTGGATTCAACAAGGTTGCGCATTTTAACAATGCTGACATGTTTATTCGGTACTTCGATGCCTACAGCAGATTTTCCGGGGATTGGTGCTTCTATACGAACACCTGTTGCTGCCAGATTCATAGCTATATCATCGGCAAGATTAGTAATTTTACTGATTTTTACACCGGAAGCAGGCTGCAATTCATATCTTGTAACAGACGGTCCCCGGCTGATATTGACGATAGAAGTCTGAACACCAAAGCTTTTCAGCGTTTCTACAAGCATTGTACCGCTTTGGTTCAGTTCAATAGAGATATTTTTTTCTTCCTCGTATGGCTGTGGTTCAAGGAGATTATATGGTGGCTTTACATAATGACCAGCAATAATCTGATTATCGGGTTCCACAGTGAAATTGCTGGTATTTTCTTTAATTTTTTCCTTCTTCTTTTTCTCAGCAGGTACGTTGGCAGGTTCAAAGAAAGGTTCATTTTCAAGGTCGACTGTATCAGGAATATAGCGCAGCTCCTCAGGATCATATTCCATACCGTTAAACTGAATATCCTCTGAGAATACAGGTACTTCCTCAGGAATGGTTTCCTTCGGTGTTTCAGTGGTAGCAGCCTTAGTAGTTTTTGACTTTTTCTTTTTTTCAGGTTGAGAATGGCTCTGTTGTTGTTCCGTAGGAGCAGTCTGCTGCGGAAATTCAGCTCTGTCAGCTTCATAGAAAGGAGTATTTTTATATCGTCTGAATTGCTGATCCTGTTTTTTCTTTTTAGCCTCAAGCTGTCTGTTAACTTGCTGCTGAATATATTGTTCTCTGGTATGTTTTTTTTCCATATCACGTTTTTCCTGTTGTTTTTTTCTGACCTGATAGCGAATTTCTTTTCTGTCGTCAAAATGTCTTCCGATTTGCTGTACCGGCTGCTTGAAAGATTGGAAAATTTTCACCACAAAGCTTCCCGCAGTCAAAACAAGAAAAACCAGAAAAAGCAGAACAGCTATAAAACCTCCGCCGGTTTGTCCAATAATCTTGACGAAAGGAATACCGAGCATAGCACCGATCACACCGGGTCCGGCATTGGTACTTGCATATATAAGACTGTTATGCAGTTCATCAGCATATCCTCTGAGCGGTTCGTCACCGACACTAAAGCAAAACACAGCTGTAGCCAAAAAAACGGTAACACCGGAAATAAGAAATGTTTTCTGTTTAAAATTATATGTAGGTTCGTCTTTGGCATTCTGATAAGCGCAGTAAATCAACAATGCCGGAAGCATGAAGCCGAACATTCCGAAAAGACCATGATAGAGTTCATGCATAGAGAGCCATAATTTTTCTCCCGGCATAAAGTATATAAAAACAAAAAGCACAGCTGTCAGAAACAAAATAATAGCTGTAATAAATCTTCTTCGCTGCCATTCCCATTCTGCTCTGGCGGCTGCTCTTTTTTTGGCTTCTGAGGCGGTCATTTTAGCAGGTTGTTTTTTGGATGAACTTGAGGAAGTTTTTCTTTTTCCAGAAGGAGCTTTTCCTTTAGTTCCGGAAGGCTTTTTTTTATATTTTGACGCAGCCATTAAACGACCTCCTTTATGTGAAAATAATATTTGAATGTAAAGTTCTTTGAATTATTCCAGCGAAATAAAAGAAAATAAGTATTCCGTCTTTGACGACAGTAAACGGGCAACATAAATGCTGCCCGAAAACCGATCAGAATATAAGCGGCTGACCGGTGAAGATATTTACTCCATTTATCAGTTCGACAATGCTTATTGTCAGGATAGCCGCACCAACAATAGCTGTATAGATGATAAACACATACATTCTGTCTGTTTTGAGAAGCCATTTAAAAAGCTTGATTGCAACAAATCCCACAAGAGCGGCAATAATCATTCCCAAAAGGACAGGTATATAATCGATAGACACTTTCTCACCATTGTCAGGGAATAGTGCGTCTTTACCTTCGAGCAGAGCTGCAGCGACAATAGCGGGTGTTCCCAGGAGGAATGAGTAGTCAAGAGCAGCCTGTTTGTTAATTCCTCTAAGTTCACTGGCAACAAGAGTGGAGCCTGATCTTGAAACACCGGGAAAAATTGCAGCACAGCACTGTGTAAGGCCTACAGTAACAGCATCAATAACATTATATTTTTTTCTTCCTGCGCCGCCGTTTTGTAAAATACCTTTTTCTTCATATAATCTGGTAGTATGTTTATTTTTAAGATCGCCAAGCAAAAGCAGAAGACTTGTTGTCAGCAAAGAAATACCAATTACAATAAAATATCCGCTTTTTGAGAACATATCGGCAAGATCCTTAATTTTCATATCCGTTCCGGGAATAGGGATAAACAGTAGAAAAAGGGGAACAAGACCAATAATCAGCATCATTACCATATTTCTTTCCTTATCCATTTTGCTCCATTTGAATTTGCCTGTAAAAATATCTTTTATCATCAGACCGAATGCTTTCAGGAGTTTGGCAATCAGTTTGACATAAACTCCTATAACAGCTGCAAGCGTACCAATATGCAGCATAACCGAGAAAAACAAATTATCTTCCTGCATACCGAATATATGCTGTGTAATCGTTAGATGACCGCTGCTGGATACGGGAAGAAATTCTGTCAATCCCTGAATGATTCCCTGAATAATTGCACTGAATATATCCATATACTATGTACCTCCTGCTTTCAAACGGCGAAAATATACCTGTACATCACCAGTTTATCTCTGAAAGCTTGTTTTTTATTTCATAGAGAGGTGAAGGACAGAGTTCCACTAATGGTATTAATCTATGTTAGCTTATAAATCTAACAGATTACATAAGTTAAGAGATTTTCCATTAATAAATTATATTTTCGCCTGTCCGAAATTATTAATACTTCATTGTTTTTTTTTATGCTTTTTTCCTTTGTTTTTATCCTTATCAATCATTTTATATAAGGCGCATAAAGCATCATTTAAAGTTCCTAAATTGTCAATAAGACCGACCTCAACTGCTTCCTGTCCATCCAGTATTGTTCCGATATCCATAACAAGCTCGTCCGTATTCATCGCAAGCTCATTATATTTTTCCGGAGAGACAGAGGAATTTTCAGTAACAAAAGTCGTGATTCTGCGCTGCATTCTTTGAAAATACTCAAATGCCTGTGGTACACCGAGCATTAAACCATTCATTCTGACAGGGTGTATTGTCATTGTAGCAGATTTTGCAATAAATGATTTTTTTGCTGCAACTGCAATAGGAACACCGATCGAATGGCCGCCGCCTAATACCAGAGATACAACAGGTTTTGTCATTCCGGCAACTAATTCCGCAATCGCAAGTCCCGCCTCAACATCACCGCCTACTGTATTGAGAATAATCAGCAGCCCATCTATCTGTTCACTTTGTTCAACAGCAGCTAACTGAGGAATAATATGCTCATACTTTGTAGTTTTATTCTGAGGTGAGAGGATATAATGTCCTTCAATCTGACCTATGATTGTAAGACACTGTACTGTATAATTCTGGGTAACAGAAATAATTGATCCTGATTCCAGAATGTAGTTATTAGATGCCGGCGGCATTTCACCGCCGCTGTCCGAGGATAATTCCTCCGGCTGATCAGCAAAACCTTCATTTTTGGCTACAGATAATTGTTTCATTGACTTTCCAGAACTCATGATATGCCTCCGAATCCGAAGTAAAACAGCGGCATAACAGCACATATTAAAGTATACCATTTTTTTTGCTTTACTTCAAGAGTTAATCTAATTAAAATTTATGTTTAACAAAAATATTATTTGCACAAGCTGACTATAATATACACATCAGTGTAATACTAATTTCCGATAAGAAGCTTTGATACTAATGTTTAAGGTGCAGTTTTTCTGCCCATCTCCCCGTCGGAGAATTTAAGGAACTCCGTCATGTGTGCTGCCTGAACAGATTAAAACCTGTATTTTTTTAAAAGACCTTCCATCAACTCATGGATTCAGGTATATTAGTACAAGCTACATTAGAAAATACAACCGGGCTGCCGCACTCTGAAAATGCGGCAGCTCGGTTGCGATATTATTCATTCTTAAGTAAACAACAAAACAGCTGCTTTGGAATTGTAAATTTTTTATGATGATTTGTTTCCAACATATCACTGCATGTCAGGTTATTCTAACAGCTGATAAGAAGCAGTGAATATTTTTTAGTAAAAACATAAATTAAGCGTTTACCAGCTTGTCAAGACGCTTGTTGATTTCATCGAGGAAAGTTTCACTGTCAACCTTTGTCTTGTTTTCGAGAGAAGAAAGCAGGTACAGGTCACCTGTCATGATGCCTTCCTCAATTGTATCGATTGTTGCTTTTTCAAGGTTGTCAGCAAAGGTGCTGAGCTGTGCATTTCCGTCAAGCTCACCTCTCTTACGCAGAGCGCCGCTCCAAGCAAAGATTGTTGCAACAGAGTTGGTAGAGGTTGATTCACCCCTCAGATACTTATAATAATGACGCTGTACAGTACCATGAGCAGCTTCATATTCATAAATGCCGTCAGGGGATACAAGAACGGAAGTCATCATTGCGAGTGAACCAAAAGCAGTTGCAACCATGTCTGACATGACGTCACCATCATAGTTTTTGCATGCCCAGATGTAACCGCCTTCTGAGCGGACAACTCTTGCCACGGCATCATCGATAAGAGTATAGAAGTAGGTAATACCTGTTTTTTCAAACTTTTCTTTGTATTCATTTTCAAAGATCTCATTAAAAATATCCTTAAAACGATGATCATATTTTTTGGAAATAGTATCTTTTGTGGCGAACCATAGATCCTGTTTTTTGTCAAGCGCAAAATTAAAGCATGCTCTTGCGAAACTTGCAATACTTTTGTCAACATTGTGCAGACCCTGAATGATACCGTCGGTATCTTTAAATTCATGGATCAACTGTCTTGTTTCGTTACCGCCCTCATCGGTTACGATAAGCTCTGCTTTGCTGCCCTTGGAAACAACCATTTCTGTATTTTTATATACATCACCGTAGGCATGACGGGCAATAGTGATTGGTTTCTTCCACGTAGAAATATAGGGGGTAATGCCTTTTACGAGAATCGGTGTTCTGAACACAGTACCATCAAGAATAGCACGGATAGTACCGTTAGGTGATTTCCACATTTGTGTCAGGTTATATTCCTTTACACGTTCGGCGTTAGGTGTAATAGTTGCACACTTTACAGCTACACCGTATTTTTTGGTAGCTTCCGCACTGTCAACTGTTACCTGATCTTTGGTTTTTTCTCTGTTTTCAAGACCGAGGTCATAATATTCACTTTTGAGGTCAACAAAAGGAAGAATCAGCTTATCCTTGATCATCGTCCAGAGTACTCTGGTCATCTCGTCACCGTCCATCTCAACGATGGGGGTGGTCATTTTGATTTTTTCCATTTGGGTTGAATGAATTGTTGTAGGCGGCGGTTGAAGGCCGCCTACGTTTTAAAAGGTTATTGTTTTTATTTGTTTTGAGCTGCGTAGTAGTTCATCAAGCAGCCGTCGGCGAGAATCTGGCGCTCGTCGGCGGTGAGGTTTTGGAACAGCAGGTGGATGTCCTTCACGCCGTTCTTGGTGATAACCTTGGCATCGATTTCCTCCTTGCCGCCGAGGATGGCCTCACGCAGACCGGGGATGAACACGAAGTCGCCCGGTTCATAGTTGAACTCGGTGCCTTCGGCGATAGTGAAGGGAACGATACCCCAGTTGATGCAGTTGCTGCGGTAGCGCTTGGTGGCGTACTCATAGCAGATGTTGGCGT